>NZ_JBEYYT010000104.1:0-26137 GCF_040645715.1 Spirillospora sp. NPDC046719
GTCAGCGCCCGCGCCGGGGCGAGCCAGCCCTCCAGCGTCCGCTCCGACAGTCCCCGGGTCCGGCCCTGCCGCTCGGCCAGGACGTGCCGGGCCGCCGCGGCCGCCGCCAGCAGCCGCCGCGAGCGGAACCCGTCGTCCACGAAGGGCAGGCCGCCGAGGTCGGCGAGCGGATCGGTGCAGGTGATCGCGGGCGCGGTGCCGTTCATCGGATCTCCTCGGTGGTGAGGGCGTGGCCGGTCAGCGCGGGGTGCTCGTCCAGCGGGCGGCCGTCGAGACCGGCCACGACGAGCCCGACGCCGGCGCGGCGGCCGACCTGCAGGCACGGCAGCCGGCGTTCGGCTCCGGGCACGGGCGTCCAGTACCGGGCGGGAGGGGGCGTCATCGCCGCGAGCACGTCCGGCCCGCAGGAGACGCCGTCATAGGCGTCGTGGCCGAACCGCGGGTGCCCGATGTCGAAGTCGTCGATGAGGACGACACCGGCGCGGATCGCCGCCAGCTCCCGCGGCAGCGGCCACGCGCCCCAGTGCGCGTCCAGGAAGTAGAGGGGCCGGTCGAACGCGTCCGCCGCGTCCGCGACCAGGGCGGGGGAGTCCTGGCAGGTGACCGTGACGTTCGGCAGGTCGCGCACCCGGTGCGCGGTGAACCGCGCGTACCCGGGGTCGATGTCGCACGTCATGACCGGCAGGCCGGGGTAGCGGCGCCCCAGGTATGAGGCGGTGTCCCCGAGGTGGCAGCCGGTCTCGACGACCGCGTCGCACCGGTAGGCGTCGATCAGGTCGTCGACCAGCAGGGCGACGGTGACATCGAAGCCGAACGGCCCCCCGCCGCCGGCCAGCCGCTCCTGGCCGGCGCGGACCGTCCGGTAGAACGCGCGCAGGACGTCGTCGGTGCCGTCCTGCGGGGCCAGGAGCACCCGTGCGCTCGTGCCCGCGCCGCACGGCACCGGGGCCTCGCTGCTCGGCTTGCGAGCCGACTCCGCCATGGGCTCCTCCATGGATCTCCCGATCCGGGGGCGCCTTTCCCGCCGGACCTGTCACCCAGAAGGCGTTCCAGCCCGGTTCCATGACGGCGTTCCAACCCGTTCCACCCGTGCCATGGAGCCGCTACGAGACTCCCGCTGCTGGACGGGGTGCCCGTGCGGTGCCGGTCAGGGCCCTACGGAGTGAGTCGGCTCAACGTCGACAGCGCTCGCCGCTCAGCCGTCGGCGGCCTGGACCGCGGCGGCGATCGGCTCGAGCTCCGCGATCAGCTCGTCGAGTTCGTCGGCGCTGAGCACGTCGTACGGCGGCGTCGCCAGCTCGTCGGTGAGAGCCTCGATCCGCTCTTTGGTCTGCCGGCCGGCCTCGGTGAACCCGCCGTCGGAGTCCACGAGGCCGCGCCCGCGCAGCCCGTCGACGACGGCGGCCAGCCGCGCCTTGGGCAGGTGGTGGAGCCGGCCGAACTCCTCCGCCTTCATCCCGAGGGAGAGAGCGAGGAGGACGTGGGCCTCGGTGCCGCCGATGCCGTGCGCGACGAGGGCGGCGTTGTGGCCGTCCCCGCGGTGCTCCCGCAGCAGCGTCGTCGCGTGCCAGAGCCTGGGCACCGGCGCCTGGGGCACGTCGAGCGCCCGGAGCCCGGCGTACAGCACCCGGCCCTCGGTCGGCGCGCTGACCGCTGCCCGGGTGGCGAGGTCGGCGGCCCGCGCCAGGCCGGGGGAGTCGGCGAGCTCCCCGATCATCTGCCGCAGCGCGGCGGCGCTGCCGCGCTCGCGCACGGCGATCGCCTCCTGCGGGGTGGTCTTCCCCCAGACCCACGGGATGTGCCGCGCCACCTCGCCGTCGGCGAAGTTGTAGAAGACCGCGTGCACCACCTCGGCCGGCGCCAGGCCCAGCGGCGCGGCCCGGCCGGCGAAGTATCCGTCCCAGTAGTCGCGCATGCCGAGGGCCAGGAACGCCTCGTTCGGCACCTCGGAGAAGGTGACGGTGGCGATCGGCTCGATGAGCTCGAAGATACGGTGGACCTTGGTCTGCGGGTGCGTCATCGTCGGCATCTCCTGTGGTCGTGACAGCGCCCTCGCGGGCAGCCTCTCACCCTGGCTACGAACGACACGGCCCGGATCCGACAACTCGCCGCCACCTGATTCTGGAATTCTGCGCGGTTCCTGATGTAGACGTCCTGTCGGCCCGGAACCAGCGTGGTGGACGATCGGGCCGGTGAACCCCTCGGCGCCGCGCGGAACGGAGATCGGTCAGTGAAACTCGACGTGCAGTTGGACGGGCGGCCGGACGAGGCAGCGGAGCGCGCCCGCGCACTGATCGCCGCCGGGGTGGACGGCCTGTTCACCTTCGAGGGGCCGCACGATGTGTTCCTGCCGCTGATCGTCGCCGCCGGGTCGTCGGACGTGCCGCCGACCGACCTGATGACCAACGTCGCGATCGCCCTCCCCCGCAGCCCGATGAACCTGGCCAACATGGCCTACGACCTGCAGCTGCTCAGCAAGGGCCGGTTCCGGCTCGGACTGGGCTCGCAGATCAGGCCGCACATCGAGAAGCGGTACGGCTCGACCTGGAGCAGGCCGGCCGCCCGGATGCGCGAGACGGTGCTCGCGGTGAAGGCGATCCTGACCTCCTGGCAGGACGGCACGCGCCTCGATTTCCGCGGCGAGTTCACCAGGCACACCCTGATGCCCGCCACGTTCGTCCCCGGACCGAACCCCTACGGCGTCCCGCCCGTCCTGCTCGGGGCGCTGGGTCCGGTGATGACCCGGACCGCGGCCGAGGTCGCCGACGGGCTGCTGGTGATGCCGTTCCACAGCCACCGGCACTTCCGCGAGCGGACCCTCCCGGCCGTGGCCGAGGGGCTGGAGCGGGCGGGGCGCGACCGCCTCGACCTGTACCCGCAGGCCATCGTCGCGATGGGGGACACTCCCGAGGAGATCGAGGCCGCGAGCCTCGGGGTGAAGGCGCTGCTGGCGTTCTACGGTTCGACCCCGGCCTACCGGCCGGTCCTGGACGTCGAGGGGTGGGGGGACCTGCAGCCCGAGTTGAACGCGCTGTCGAAGACCGGCGACGTCATGACGATGATCGGCCTGATCGACGACACGATGATGCGGACCCTCGCGGTCGCCGGGACGCCGGCCGAGTGCGCGGCCGAGATCAGGAGGCGGTTCGGCGACGTGGCCGAACGGGTCTGCGCCTATTTCCCCGGATCGACCCACCCGGAAGAGCGGATCGCGGCCTTGGCGAGCGAACTCCGCGCCGAAGGCCGCGGCTAGCCCACCACGTCCTGCACGACCCGGACGGCCGCGTCGTCGAGGTGGTCGTCGCGGCCGTCCGGTGACATCCGGATCCGGCGCCGGCCTCGCCCGCCTTCGGTGGAAGCCGGGGGTCACGCCGGTGGAGGGGCGAGTTTGGCGGCGACGGCGTCGAGGACCCAGTCCAGCCCGGTCGCGAAGGACGTCTCGGCGTCCACCTCCGTGCCGTCGTGCACGAACCTGGCCAGCGCCGGGAACCGGCCCGTGTCCAGCATCCTGCTCAGATGCGGACCGGCGGCGCGCTGCCAGTCGCGCTTGGACAAACCCGTGGCGCGCTCGGCGCGCAGGTTCGCGATCTCGCGCCTGATCGCGCCGGTGAGGTAGGCGCTGACGGTCTCGACGGCGCGCGTGACGGTGTCGAGGTCGGCGACGCCGTCGAGGGCGGCCAGCGTGGCCTCGGCCACGGCGAGGGCGTTGGGGCCCAGCGTCGGACGGCCGCCGAGCAGGTCGGCCAGCCATGGGTGGCGGAGGGCGGCTTGCCTGGTGCGGTGGGCGCGGTCGCGCAGCGCCTCCCGCCAGTCACCGGGCCGCTCCTCGGGGAGGATCTCGCCGTAGACCTCGTCCAGCATGAGGTCGAACAGCTCCTCCTTGGACGAGATGTACCCGTACAGCCGCATTGGGCCGGTGTCCAGCCGGGCGGCGACCTTGCGCAGCGACACCGCCTCCAGCCCGCCCTCGTCGGCGAGCGCGATGGCGGCGGCGACCATCCGCTCCCGGTCGAGCGGGACGGGGCGGGTCGGCGGTTCCGGACGGTCCCACACAGTCATGCCTACACCGTACAGTTGCGATACAGCGTACGAGATCAATACATTGTATCGACATGAGACGCCGTATCGCCGTGGTCGGGGCCGGGCCCGCGGGGCTGACCTTCGCCCGCGTGCTGCACCGCCACGAGCACCCCGTCACCGTCCTGGAACGCGATCCCGCCCCCGACGCACGTCCCCCGGGCGGCACGCTGGACCTGCGTGAAGGACTGGGTCAGCTCGCGCTGGACAAGGCCGGACTGCTGGCGGAGTTCCGGACCCTGTCGCGTCCCGAGGGGCAGGCCATGCGCATCCTGGACACCGACGGGACCGTCCTGCGGGACTGGCGGCCCCGCCCGGACGACCGGGCCAATCCCGAGATCGACCGCGGGCAGCTCCGTGACCTGCTGCTCGGTCCCCTGGACGTCCAGTGGGGACGGGGCGTGACGGAGGTGGTGCCGGTGCCCGGGGACGGCGTGCTGCTCCACTTCGCGGACGGGCGGCAGGAGGCGTTCGATCTCGTCGTCGGCGCGGACGGAGCCTGGTCCCGGGTCCGCCCGGCGCTCTCGCCCGCGACACCGCACTACACCGGCGTCACCGCGGTCGAGACCTCCCTGGACGACGTCGACGCCCGCCACCCCGGCCTCGCCCGCCTGGTCGGCGACGGCTCCGTGGCCGTGTACGGCGCGAACCGCGCCCTCGTCGCCCAGCGCAACAGCGGCGGCCACGTGAAGGTGTACGCCCAGTTCCGCGCGCCGGTGGACTGGCACGCGGATCTGGATCCGGCCGATGTCGAGGCCCTGCGGTCGAGCCTGCTGGCTCTGTTCGACGGCTGGGCCGCTCCCGTCCTGGAGCTTCTCCATCACGGCGCTGCCTTCGTCCATCGCCCCCTCTACGTCCTGCCCGCGCACCACACCTGGGGCCACGTCCCCGGGGTGACGCTCCTGGGGGACGCCGCCCACCTGATGCCTCCTCTGGGGGTGGGCGCGAACCTCGCGATGCTGGAAGGCGCCGAACTCGCCGAGGCCATCGCCACCTGTCCCGGAGATCTGGACGAGGCCGTCCGTGCCTTCGAGGAACGGATGTGGGCACGGGCCGGCAGGTGGGCGACGATGACGGTGGCCGGTCTCGAACGCCTCGTGAGCCCGGACCCCGCCCAAGCCATCGCTCTCTTCGACGAGGTCCAGCCGTCCTGACCGCCGCCCCCCTCCAGAAGCCCCGAACGCGAAGCCAGGCACAGGATCCCGCCCGTCTCGGTTGACGCATGCCGATATGGGCATATGATGGCGGCCATGGCACGAGCAGCGACGACGTCGGACGTCTTCAACGCGATCGCCGAGCCGCAGCGCCGGGAGATCCTGGTGCTGCTGCGGGCGGGCGAGCGGCCGGTGACCGAGTTGGCCCGCGAACTGGGCATGACCCAGCCGGGGGCGTCCAAGCACCTGCGGGTGCTCCGGGAGGTCGGGCTGGTGCGGGACCGCAAGGCGGGCAAGCAGCGCCTGTACGGCCTCGACGCCCGCGGGCTGCGGCCGGTCCACGAGTGGACCGGCGGGTTCGAGCGGTTCTGGAACGAGAGCTTCGACCGCCTGGACGCCTACGTGCAGGACCTCAAGCAGGCAAGGCAGGAGGGGGAGTAGCGAATGACGGGACGAGGAGCGCCGGCGCGATCCGCGACGGCCGACCGCGAGGTCGTGATCTCCAGGGTCATCGACGCCCCGCGCGAGCTGGTGTTCGAGGCGTTCACCGAGGTGCGGCACTTGTCGCGGTGGTGGGGACCGGACGGGTTCACGACCACCACGCGGGCGTTCGAGTTCCGCGTGGGCGGGGAGTGGGACTTCGTCATGCACGGGCCGGACGGGACGGACTTCCAGGAGTGGATCTCCTGGACCGAGATCGCTCCGCCGGAGCGGATCGCGCTGCTGCACGGTGAGTCCCGCGGCGATCCGAACGCCTTCGAGTCGGTCGTGACGTTCGCGCCCGACGGCGCGGCGACCCGGATCGAGATGCGCACGGTGTTCCCCACCAAGGAGCTGCGCGACGAGGCGGTCGAGAAGTACCACGCCGTCGAGGGCGGTCGGCAGACCCTGGGCAACCTGGCCGCCTACATCACCGAGATCGTTTCGAAGGGAGCGGGGGACTGATGGCCGGAAAGGTGTTCTTCAGCGTCTCGATGTCGCTGGACGGGTTCATCGCGCCCGAGTCCAGCGAGGAGCTGATGGGGCGGCAGTGGATGGAGCTGCAGCAGTGGATCTTCCCGCAGCGGTTCTTCCGGGAGAACCTGAAGCTCGGCGGGGGCGGCGAGGAAGGGCGCGACAACGACATCGTGCGGGAGACGTTCGAGCGCACCGGCGCGAGCGTGATGGGCAGGCGCATGTTCGACGCCGGCGAGCGGATGTGGCCGGAGGAGGCGCCGTTCCACACGCCGGTCTTCGTCGTGACGCACGAGAAGCGCGACCCCTGGGAGCGGCCGGGCGGGACCACCTTCCACTTCGTCGACGACGGCATCGAGACGGCGCTCGACCGGGCCCGCGAGGCCGCCGGCGACCGCGACGTCCGCATCGCGGGCGGCGGCGCGACGATCCTGGAGTACGTGAACGCCGGCCTGGTCGACGAGTTCACGATCGCGCTGTCGCCCGTGCTTTTCGGCGCCGGAATCCGCCTGTTCGAGGGTGTGGACGCCGCCCGCGTGGCCCTGGAGCAGGTCCGTTCGGAGCCCTCCGCGAAGGTGACGCACCTGACCTACACCGTCCGAAAGCGGTAACCGCCTCGGCCGCAACGCGCCCCAACCGAGGTCAGCGGCGCGGTGACCAAGGGGTCTCGACTATCTCTCCTCGTCCCGTCGGCGGTCATGCAGCGGCGGCCGGTAGATCACCTCTCGGCTTCCATGGCAGGGACCCTAACCCAGGCGAGAGGCCGCGGGATCCCGCGGACGATCGGGTCACCTGCCCTGCCGGGCCCGGAGCAGGATCACCAGGACGGCGGCGCCGGCGAGCGCCTCGACGACCAGCACCGGAGGCATCGCGACGAGCATCATGAGCGCCATCTTCAGCGGGGGGAGCACCAGGCTCAGGGCGCAGGCCGCCAGGAACACGGCCTCCCAGGCCATGATCGTGGTGTGGACGCCGCGGCGCTCGGGACGGCATCGCGCGGCCAGCACGGCGCCGGGCACGGTGAGCAGCAGCAGCGGTGCCGTGTAGATCATCGGGATCAGCAGCCAGGGCGCGCTCCCGTCATGGGGGATCCCGTCCCTCACCACCACGGCGGCCACCGTCGCGTTCGGGAGCAGCCACAGCACTCCGAGCGCCGCGACCTGCGTCCACAGCAGGCGGCGGGCCCACGCCGCGGCACCGGATCGGGCCTCGCTCCACGCCTCTCGCCCGGGCTTCCGAGTCATCTCCATGCCTCGAGAATGGCCTCCCGGTCCGAGCGGGCACATGAGCGCTCGTACTCAGGTGCCCGCGCCGGAGTACACAGATTGAGCCGAGTTCGATGAGGCGTACCTGCTCGCCACTCGGAGGGCAGCGGAGCTCGCGGGGAGGCCGGACGTGGCGCGCCTTGCGGCGATCAGCCGCTCGCCGTGCCGGCGAAGCGGCCGGCGAAGCCGCGCAGCGGCATGTCGGCGCTGGTCAGGATGCCGGGAGGTGCGTCGACGACGGCTCTGATGGCGTTGAGGGCGGGGAGCCCGGTGACGGTCATGCCGATCGAGGCGAAGGCTTCGGGGGAGGAGAAGTCGGTGCCGGGCTTGGGCAGGATCATGTGCTTGCTGTAGATCACGGGATCGCCCTGGATCTTGGTGATGTAGCAGCCCTTGACGTCCCAGTGGGGGTCGGTGTCCGGGGTCATCTGCCATTCGAGGTGGGTCTCGATCCGCGGGACGCCGTCGACGACGCCCTGGTACGTGATGTAGCTGGCGCCCAGCGAGCCCTTGGGCAGCCGGTACCAGCCGAGGTCGACGTCCTTCGTGCAGGCGCCCATCTCGTAGGAGAAGGTGACGTCGTCGAGCCGGAGGTCGAAGCAGTCGGCCATCATGTAGATCGAGTCCGCGAACACCCGCGTGTACTTCTCCAGCATCGCGGGCAGCGCGGGGTCGTCGACGGGACGCCCGTAGCCGACCTCGACCCAGGTGGCGGCGGAGTGGTGGCAGGAGACGTCGACCGATTCGATGACGGTGACGTTCTCGATCTCGGCGACGTCGGCGGAGTGCACGACCCCCAGGATCTGGCAGAGGCCGGGGTTCATGCCGGTGCCGTAGAAGGTGGCGCCGCCGCGCCGGCAGGCGTCAGCGAGGACCTCGCTGACCGGCCGGCCCGACGGGTGCGGATGGTTCCGGTCGCGGTGGTGCCCGGTGATCCAGTCCGCTGTGGTGACGATGTCGATGCCGGCTTCCAGCACGCGCTCGTAGAGGGCCTCGTCCGGGAACACCCCGTGGAAGGTGACGACGTCCGGCGCGGCGGCGATGATCTCCTCCACCGATCCGGTCGCCACGACCCCGATCGGGTCGCCGCCCGCGAGCTCGCCGACGTCCCGCCCGATCTTCTCCGGGGTGTAGCAGTGCACGCCGATGAGTTCCAGGTCGGAATGCCTGCCGATCCGCCGGATCATCTCGGTGCCCACGTTGCCGGTGGCCACCTGGAAGACGCGGATGGGCGATGTGCGATCTGAGGTCATGGCCTCTGCCTTTCGTGGGATCGGTGCCGGGGGCGGAGTCCGGTCGCCGTCATGGGCGCGGCGGGCGGGCGCCCGCGCCGGTCGACGAGCGCGACGTGGGTGAGGGCCGGGTCTGTTCGACGGGGTAGAACTGCTCGGCCCAGGCGCGGAGCGCGGTGAAGCCGGCGTGCTCGTCGCGGACGAGCCTGGCGGGGTCGGCGTAGCGCTGGTGCGACCAGATCTCGATGTCGGCGAGGAACTGGTCGATGACGCCTTGGGCGTTGCGCCGCGCCGAGGCGCGCTCGGCCGCCTCGTCCTTGCCGGGCCGGCGGGCGATCCAGACGGAGAAGCGCACGTCGCAGGTGCGGTCGTCGACCGGCGTGACCGCCGACGCGGTCCGGTTGTCGACCATCCCCCAGCTCTTGGTGACCGCCACCCCGAGCCCGGCGTTGATGGCGTGCACACCGCTGCCGGCGTCGTCGATGCTGGTCACCGAGTCGTCGAAGGTGATGGTGAAGTCGACGTAGGAGACCGGCTCGTCGAACTCCTGGCGGGTGAACACCGGCATGATCGGGACCTTGTGCACGTACTTGAAGTGCGCGAAGTCGACGCCGTTCTCCAGGACGTACTGCGGATGGAGCTCCAGCCGCTCCCGGAACAGCGTCGAGTCGGGGAACGCCGGGTGGTAGTCGTCCGCGGTGACGCCGTCGTCCCATCCCGTGAAGACGTCGGGGACGTCGAAGTGGGGCGGGCGTCCGTGGACGTCGTGCCAGACGTAGACGGCCTCGTTGCGCTCGACCGTCGGCAGGGTCTGGATCCGGGCGCCGAGGTTCGGCCGGGTCTCGTACGGGATGCACGCGTTGCGGCCCTCCGCCGTCCACTCCCAGCCGTGGAACGGGCACTGGAGGCGGTCGCCGACGACCGTTCCCCCGTAGCCCAGGTGCGCTCCCAGATGCCCGCAGTAGGCGTCCATGACGGTCACCTGCCCCGACTCTCCGCGCCAGGCGACCAGGTCGCGGCCGAAGTACGTCATCCGGGTGACGTCGCCCTTCCCGATCTCGGCCGACCACGCGACCTGGAACCAGCCGGTGGGCTTCATCGACAGCGTCGGCTTCGCCACGGGGCACCTCCGGACTTGCCAGTAATGATTACTTCGAAAAACAGAATGATGATTCTGCGGCCAGCGTAGCGAGACGCTACGATGAGGACAACCCCTCTGGAAACGATCCGTGCACGCGCTCGGACGGCGGACCGCGCGGTGCGCGGCGAAGCCGTACGGGCGCGGTGGAGGACCATGCACCTCGATGACAGCCCGGCCGCGGTGCCCGACATCCGGGACGCGCGCCGGCGGATGTACCAGCGGCAGATCCTCGCCGCGGCCGAGCGGGAGTTCAGCAAGTCCGGGTTCAACGACGCGCGGATGGAGTCGATCGCGGCGGCGGCCGGCGTGTCCCTCGCGACGGTGTACAAGACCTTCTCGGGGAAGCTCGATATCTGGAACACCCTGCACGACGAGCGGATGCGGGCGCTCCTCGCCGAGGTCGACAGGGCGACGCGGACCGCGACGTCACCCCTCGAACGCCTCCTCACCGGGGTCGCGACCGTCGCCCGGTTCCTGACCGAGCACGACGACTACCTCGACCTCAACCTCCGGGCCGGGTCCGGGTGGGCGAGCGGCGCGGACGGCGGCCGCGGGGTTCAGCGGACGGTCTGGAGCGCCGGCCTGGACACGCTCGCGAGCGGCGTCGAGGCGTCCATCGCCGCAGGCGAGCTGCCCGACATCCGCCCGCGCGTGGCCGCGGGGATGATCGTCTCGGCGTTGCAGGTCTGGCTCGACGACTGGGTCCGCACGGCACGGGACCGGCAGGCCGACACCGTCATCGAGGAACTGACGACCCGTCTGCGCTGGCTGCTCACCGGCGCCGCCCCCTGAGCGCCTGGCGCTCTCGATCCCGCCGTCCGAGTCGGGCGGCGATCGATCGGCCGGCCCTGAGACCGGCTTCCAAGACCCGGCCGGCCACCGGCATCTTCTGAGGTCAGCGCACCTGGAGGACGGTCTTGCCGCGCATGCCCGTGAACTCGATGCCTCCGGCGAGGGCGCGCGGTGCCTCTTCCAAGGAGAGCGTCGCGCCGATGACAGGCCGGATGGTGCCCGCGGTGGCGAGCCTCGCCAGCTCGGCGAGCCGCTCGGGCTTGCGATCGAGCCGGTAGTCGGCAGCACGGATGCGTTCGTCGGCGAGGAGTTTCTCGTCCAGGCCGAAGGCGATCGACAGCAGCGCTCCGCCGTCCCGTACGGCACCGGCCACGCTGCTGGTGAGAGAGCGGTCGCCGACGGTGTCGAGGATCGCGTCGACGCCGTCCGGCGCGAGCCTCCGCAGTGCCCGGTCGAGGGGCTCGGCGCCGCGTTCGACGATCTCGGTGGCGCCCAGATCCCGCACCTCCTCTGCGACCTGCGCGGAGGCCGTGGCGATGACGCGGATTCCACGGGCGGCGGCGGCCTGGACCGCGAAGGTGCCGACGCCTCCCGTCGCGCCGAGGATCGCCAGGGTGCCGCCCTCGGGCACCCGCATGGCGTCGATCGCGCCGAGCGCGGTCATGCCGGCGGTCGGCAGCGCGGCGGCCGCACCGCTCGGCAGCCCGCCGGGGACACGCGCCAGCGCGCCGAACGCGGGCACCGCCTGCACCACCGCGACCTCCGCGAACGTGCCCGACCGCAGCGGGAGGCCCCAGAACTGTCCGAAAACGCGGTCTCCCACGCCGAACTCCGTGACGCCGTCGCCGATCGCGGTCACGATGCCCGCGCCGTCCATGCCGAGCGTCAGCGGGAACCGGTACTCACCGAGCGACGCCAGCGCCCCGGAGGCGATTGCGAGGTCCAGCGGGTTGGTCGACGCCGCCTCGACGGCGACCTGCACCTCGCCGCCGCCGGGCTCGGGGACCGGCGCCTCCTTGAGGGCCGGCGTATCACCGAAATGCTCGATGCCGATGGCTCGCATGCCGTTTCTCCGTTCCGCAGTGGGCCTGCCGTCGCCTCAGCCTGCGGGAGCGGCGCGGCCCCCGGGAAGGATCGATCCGGCACCGACCATGAACGAAAAGGCAGCAATAACGGTGCCGATCGGGCAATAGTGTGAGAGGCATGCCGGCGGAGTCCCGGGCCCTGCGCTACTTCGTCGCGGTCGCGGAGGAAGGCAACTTCACGCGCGCCGCGGCACGGCTCGGCATCGCCGGACCTGCGCTGTCACGAGCGATCCGCAACCTCGAGGCCGAGCTCGGCGTGCGGCTGTTCGAGCGCTCCACGCGTGTGGTCGAGTTGACCGAGCCCGGCGCCGTGCTCCTGGCTCATGCGCGGCCCGCTTTGGAGGCTCTCGACGCGGCGGTCCGCCGTGCCGTACGGGCCTCCGCGCCGGATCGCAGCGTGCTGCTCGCCGTCAAGGCGGACGCCGACGGCGGTCTGCTGGAGGACGTCCTCGCCGCGGCGGCCGCCGAGCCCGACGCCGGACCCGTCGCCGTCCGGCTGTGCGGATGGCGGGAGCATACGCGGCTGTTGCGCGCGGGCGAGGCCGACGCCGCGCTGATGTTCGCCCCCTACGATCCGGACGGCATCGACGCGGACGTGGTCGCGACCGAGCCCCGCGTGGCCGCGCTGCCCGCGGACCACGCCCTCGCCGGGGCCTCCCGCGTACGGCTCGCCGACCTCGGGATCGGTCCCGAGGACGTCGACGAACGGGCGGAGCGCGACATCGGCGAGCACGGCGTGCGGGACCTCGCGCAGTTGCTCGCGCTCGTCGGCCTCGGGGCGGCGGTGACCCTGCTCCCGAGATCGGTCGCCGTGCGGTATCCCCGGCGGGCGGTGGCGTACGTGCCCGTCGAGGACTGTCCTCCCGCCTCGCTGGTGATCGCCTGGCCGGAGCGGTCCCGCAGCCGTGCCGTGGCCGCGCTGGTGCGCGCGGCGGTGGCCGTCGCCGAGTCGCGGGGGATGGGCGCGGACTAGAGGAACATCCATTGGGTGCGCCGAACGGTAGAGAAAGATCCATGGCAGTGAGGGTTCGGCCGGTGGTGTGCTTGCGGCATGGAGCTGACGACAGAGCGGACGGTCGTGCCCGCCGGGGAAGGCCGGGCGGTCCGCGTGGCCGCCGGGCAGCGGGTGCGGGTGGTGGACCTGGAGGGCGGGCAGGTCGGTGACCTGTTCGCCTTCGCCGCCGACGATCCGCGCGAGCGGTTGAGCGCCGCGCACACCCGCAGCGGGACGAGCCGGCTCTTCCCGGAGATCGGGGAGCCGTTCGTCACCGATCGGCGGAGGCCGATCCTCGTCCTGGCCGACGACACCTCGCCGGGCTCGCACGACATGCTGATCGCCGCCTGCGACCCGGCGCGCTACGCGGCGCTGGGCGTGCCCGGCCACCGCTCGTGCGCGCGGAACCTGGAACTGGCGTTGGCGGAGCTGGGCCTCGACGTCGCCGTCACGCCGCAGCCGGTCAACGTGTTCATGCGGATACCCGTGCAGGAGTCGGGCCGGCTGCGGTGGCTGCCGGCCGAGAGCCGGGCCGGGGACGCGATCACCTTCGAGGCGGCCATGGACTGCGTGGTCGTGGTGTCGGCGTGCCCGCAGGACATGGTCGGCATCAACAACGGCCGGCCGACGCCGCTGGCGATCGACGTGTGGTGACGCCCCGGCGCATCGCCGGGAAGCGGCCGTGACACCGAGAGATGAGAGGAAGAGCAATGAGCGTTCAGGGAAGCCATCCCGCGCTGGAGCCGGGGCGCATCGGAGACCTGCGGACGGCCAACCGGCTGGCGGTGTCGCCGATGACCAGGGTGTCGGCCGGGCCGGAGGGCACGCCGACGCCCGAGATGGCCGCCTACTACACCGAGTTCGCGCGAGGCGGGTTCGGCCTCGTCCTCACCGAGGGGATCTACACCGACTCCGTCTACAGCCAGAGCTATCTCAACCAGCCGGGGCTGGTGTCGGCGCGGCACGTGGCGGCGTGGCGTGACGTCACCGAGGGGGTCCACGAGGCCGGGAGCCTCATCGTGGCGCAGTTGATGCACGCGGGCGCGCTGTCGCAGGGCAACGCGCACCGCGATGACACGATCGGCCCGTCGGCGGTGAGGCCGCTCGGTGTGATGATGCCCGAGTACGGCGGGACGGGCCCGTGGCCGGTGCCCAGGGAGATGGGCTCCGCCGACATCGAGGTGGCCGTGGCCGGATTCGCCGCGGCGGCGGTGAACGCCCGCGAGGCCGGGTTCGACGGCGTGGAGATCCATGCCGCCAACGGGTACCTGCTGGACCAGTTCCTCACCGACTACACCAACCTGCGCGAGGACTCCTACGGCGGGCCCGTCGCCAACCGCGTGCGGCTCACGGCGGAGGTCGTGGAGGCGATCCGCGCCGAGGTGGGCCCGGACTGGTGCGTCGGCGTGCGGCTGTCGCAGACGAAGGTGAACGACTTCCGGTACCGCTGGCCGGGCGGCGTCCACGACGGGGAGGTGATCTTCGCCGCGCTGGCCGAGGCCGGCGCGACGTACCTGCACATCGCCAGCGAGGGCCGCAACTGGATCGAAACGGCGGAGCTGGAGGGCGGGCTCACCATCACGGGCCAGGCCCGCCGGGTGACCGGGCTCCCGGTGGTCGCCAACGGCGGGATGCACGACGCGGAGCTGTCGGCGCAGGTCCTCGGGGACGGGCACGCCGACTTCGTGTCCGTGGCCCGGGGCGCCCTGGTCAACCCGGACCTGCCGCGCCGCCTGGCGGAGGGCGGGAGGCTGGAGCGCTTCGACCGTACGCTTCTGGAGCCGATGGTCACGCTGGACAACGTCCGGCGCCGGCGCCGGGTGCTCGAGGCGAAGGTCTGACGGAGCGGCCGGAAGCCGGGCGCGGACGAGAGACGGATACGGACATGGACGAGGTCATGGGCGGAGACGGGGCCGGAAGCTGGCATGGCGGCGCTGCGGCGGTGGCGACGCTGACCTTCGACGTGGACGCCGAGACGCCGATCCTCGCCCACGGCGGACGCTACGCCCGGCACGCGAGCACGATGTCGCACCAGTCCTACGGCCCGGACGTGGGGCTGCCCCGCATCCTGGACCTGCTGGACGAGATGGAGGTGCCGGCGACGTTCTTCGTGCCGGGCTGGGTGGCCGAGCGACGTCCCGGCCTGGCCGCCTCGATCGTCGAGCGCGGCCACGAGGTGGCGCACCACTCCTACGCGCACCGCCCGCCCACGTCGATGGGCCCGGACGAGGAGCGCGCGGACTTCGTCCGGGCCCTGGAGGTGTTCGCGGCGCAGGGCATCGAGATCACCGGATTCCGCGCGGCGCTGTGGGAGGCGTCCTGGCTGACGACGGACCTGGTCGCGGAGTACGGGCTGCGCTACGACTCGTCCCTGATGGGGGACGACCGGCCGTACCGGGTCGGGACGGCGGCCGGGGAGATCGTCGAGCTGCCGGTGCACTGGTCGCTGGACGACTGGGAGCAGTACGCCTACCTGCCCGAACCGAACATCGGATCGGTGATCGAGTCACCGCGCAAGGCGCTGGAGCTGTGGCGCGCGGAGCTGGACGGCATGCGCGCCTACCGGTGCCTGTTCAATCTGTGCTCGCATCCGTTCCTGTCGGGACGTCCCGGCCGCGCGCTGGCGCTGCGGCACCTCATCGAGTACGCCCGCGAGTGCGCGGACGTGACGTTCGCGCGCTGCCGGGACGTCGCCGCGGCGGCCCTCGCCGACCCGGCGGTCCGGGTGCGCCCGCACGAGCGGCCCAAGGTCGACCCGGAGGTCCACCCGGACTGAGCGGCGCGACCCGAGAAGCGCGGCCGTCACTTCATGCCGGCGGCCTGCAGGGCGAGGAAGAGATCGACGCGGTCGGCGGTGCGGGTCACGTCCCGGCCCGTCAGCTCGGTGATCTTGGCGAGCCGGTTGCGCAGCGTGTTGACGTGGACGTGCAGGGCCGCGGCGGTGGCCGACCAGTGCCCGTCGTGGTCCAGGAAGGCGCGCAGCGTGGCCTCCAGGTCGGCGCCCCGGCCGGCGTCGTGCTCGCGCAGCGGGGCGAGCACGCCGTCGGACAGGGTCCGCAGGGTCTCGGCGTCCTGCATGCCGAGCAGCAGCCGGTGCGCGCCGAGCTCGGCGAACGTCTGGACGGCGCGTCCGGGACGGCCCTGCCGCAGGGCCCGGCACGCCTCCCGGGACCGGACGAGGGACTCGCGCAGCCCGTCCGAGTGGTGGACGACCCCGCCGAGGCCGACCACGGGCCGGTGCCCGGGAAAGCGGCCGGTCACCGTCGCGACGAGCCGTTCGGCCAGCGGCGCCGATTCCCGCTCGCCGTGCCGCCACGCCAGGACGGCCACCACGTCCTGCGACCCGCCCGCCACCACGGCCGGGACGCCCGCGGCGGCGAAGAACTCGCCGGCGGCCTCCGCGAGCCCGGGCAGGGTCGCGTCGGCGCCGGCGTACGCCAGCGCCCACACCGCCAGCGGCCCGTCGGCGTCCACCCCGAACGCGCGCAGCCGGCCGGGGACCTCGGCCGCGCGGCTGCCGCCCGACAGCACCATCTCCAGCAGCTCCCCGGCGAACCGCTGCTCGATCGCCTGCATCGCCTGCTTCTTCGCGACCTCCAGGCTGAGGAAGCGGGCCGCCTGCTCCAGGGCGTCCTGCTCGACGCGCGCGAGGTCGGCGACCGGGCGCAGGCAGACCAGTGCCGCGTCGGCCTCGCCGACCGCTCCGACCAGGTACAGCGCGGCCCTGCCCGCGGCGCCGAGGTCCAGTTCCAGAGGCGGCGGGCGGCGCGCCAGACCGGTGGCCACCGTCTGGAGCTGCGCGGGCTCCAGCTCGGCTCCGGCCGACGCGAGCAGGCGGCCCATCCGGTCGACGACCGCGAGCGGCAGCTCGTGGTCGCTGCGCAGCACCCGCAGCACCCCGGAGGCGCCCGCGCCCTGGGAGATCGCCGTCGCCAGCGCCTCGCCCCGGCGGACCAGGCCGACGAGCGCGCCCTGCCGCTCCTCGGTGTAGTGGGCGGCCACCGCCTGCGAGATCGCGGTGAACGGCACCGCCGCGGAGATCTCCAGCAGCGGCACGCCGGCCTCCTCGCAGGCGCGGACCAGGTCGTCCGGCGTCACGGGGCACTCCGGCCGCAGGCCGAACACCAGGCCCGCCGGCTCGGCGCGCCGGACGCCGGCGACGAACTCGGCGGCGGTGACGCGGTCGCTCCACAGCCCGTTGGTCAGCACCAGCTCGCGCCGGCGCACGTAGCGCGAGGGGTCGGGCAGCTCGGTGTTGTGGACCCAGGCGGCCGGCTCGTCCAGCGCGCCCGGAGGTCCTGGGACCAGGACCCGCAGTTCCAGGGTCGCGTCCGCCAGCAGGGACCGCAGAGTGAACATGGTGTGAATCTATACAGTCGGAGCCCTCATCAATAGAGGTTCCTCTACTTCGCTTCGTCGGGGCTCGGTGCTTTTGTGTGTCACATCACGGACGGAGGAACCATGTTCGACAACGATCCGGCACAGAGCGTCCGGCCCGAGGCGGTCCGCTTCGACGAGCACGGCATCGACCCCATCCCCGCGTCCTCGCGCGACTCCACGCCATGGCAGCAGTTCTGGATCTGGTGCGGCGCCAACATCGCGCCCATCAACTGGGTGCTCGGCGCGCTCGGCGTCACCCTCGGCCTCAGCCTCGTGGAGACGCTGACGGTCATCGCCCTCGGCAACGTGGTCGGCTGCGCGGTCTTCGGACTGTTCAACGTGATGGGCCACCGCACCGGCGTCAACCAGATGGTCCTCGGCCGCGGGCCGTTCGGCCGGCGCGGCGCCCTCGTCCCCGGCCTGGTGCAGGGGCTGCTCACCACGGGCTGGGTCGGCGTCAACACCTGGGTGGTGCTCGACCTGGTCATCGAGATCCTCGGGCAGATCGGCGTGCACGGCGGCACCGGGCTGAGGTACCTGGTGGCCGGGCTCATTATGGCCGTCCAGCTGACCCTGGCGCTGTACGGGTTCTACGCCATCCGCACCTTCGAGAAGTACACCGTCCCGGCCACGGTGGTGGTGATGGCGGTCATGACCGTCCTCGCGCTGGCGCACTCCGACCCGCACTGGACGGCCGCGACCGCCACGACCACCGGCGGCAAGGTCACCGCCGTCACCCAGCTGCTCACCGCCATCGGCATCGGCTGGGGGATCACCTGGCTGCCGTACTCGGCCGACTACAGCCGCTTCGTCCGCACGGGCGCCTCCGACCGGTCGGTGTTCTGGTCCACCGCCCTCGGCATGTACGTCCCGACGGTGTGGCTGGCCGCGCTCGGCGCCTGCCTGGCCGGCGCCGGCGGCGGCAGCGACCCCTCCAGCCTGGTGACCGGCACCTTCGGGGTGATGGCGGTGCCCGTCCTGCTGCTGATCATGCACGGGCCGGTCGCGACCAACATCCTCAACCTGTACTCCTGCTCCCTGGCCGCGCTGTCGATCGGCATCCGGGCCGCCCGCTGGAAGGTGACGCTGGCGGCGGGCACGGTCGCCTCCCTCGTCCTCGCGGTGTTCCTCCAGGCCGAGAGCTTCGCCCAGGCCTTCGACAACTGGATGTCGTCCATCCTGGTCTGGATCAGTCCGTGGGCAGCCGTGTGCCTGGTGGACTTCTTCGTCCTGCGGCGCGGCCGCGTCGACGTGGCCGCCCTGTACCGCGACGGCGGCCGCGGCGGACCGGCGCTGGTCAGCCTGGCACTGGGACTGCTGGCCGGATGGGCGTGGCAGTTCGGCATGGTGCCGCCGCTGCAGGGACCGCTCGCGCGGACGCTGGGCCACACCGACTTCTCCTGGCTGTCGGGCGGCCTCGTCGCGGGCGGGCTCTACTACGCCCTGGCCGTCCGGACGCGGCGGCAGGCCGCGGCCGACGCGGCGGTGGCGGCCGAGGCGGTGTCCTGATGGGAGTCACCGTCCTGACCACCGGAGGCACCATCGCGTCGCGCCCGTCCGCGCGGGGAGACGTCCGGGTGGCCGTGCCGGGATCCGCCCTGGCCGTCCCAGAGGCGGTGCGCGTCCGCGAGGTGATGCTGGCGCACAGCTTCAACCTCACCGTCGCCGACGTCCTCCGCCTCGCCCGTCGGATCCTCACCGAGGCGGACGCCTCCGGCGTGGACGGCGTCGTCGTCACGCACGGCACCGACACCATGGAGGAGACGGCCTACCTGCTCGACCTCGTCCTGCCTCCCGGGCGAACCGTGGTGCTCACCGGCGCCCAGCGGCACGCGTCCGCACCGGACGCCGACGGCCCGCGCAACATCGCCGACTCCGTCCGCGTCGCCGCCGCCTCCGAGACGCGGGGCCTGGGCGCCGTCATCACCATGGCCGGACAGGTCCATGCCGCCCGGTACGCGACCAAGGCGCACACGCTCGCGCCGGAGGCCTTCGCCTCGCCGGGGCACGGGCCCGTCGCCCTCGTCCGGGACGACGGGATCGAAGCGATCAGCCGGCCCGCCCGTCCGGACGGGTTCCGGCTCGCCGAACTGGGCGCGCTGGAGCCCCGGGTGGACATCGTGCCCGTCCACCTGGGCGCCGACGGCGTGCAGATCGCGGCGTGCCGGGCGGCGGGGGCCCGCGGTCTCGTCCTCCAGGCGCTCGGCACGGGCAACCCCACTCCCGGCGTCCTCGCCGAGATCCGGACCTGCCTCGCCCAGGGCATTCCGGTCCTGGTCACGTCGCGCTGCGCGGAGGGACCGGCGGTCCCCGTCTACGGCGCCGGCGGTGGCGCCGACCTCGCCGAGGCGGGCGCCGTCTTCGCCGGTACCCTGGGCGCCCCCAAGGCCCGGCTGCTCCTCATGGCCGCACTCGCCGCCGAGGCCGGCGCCGAACAGGCCCTGGCCCGCCTGCGACCGCACCTGCCCGCATGAGACGGCATTCGCCGCCCGCCCGCGCCGGGCTAGGTGTCGCAGCCGATGCCGTCGCCGTCGCGGTCCAGGTCGTAGATGTCGCTGCCGACCACGCGGACGGGGCCCTGGACGTAGGCGGGCCCGTCGCCGCTGCCGCCGGCGCAGTCGACGTCGCTCGCGATGGGCACGCACGCGCCGCTGTAGTTCGGGTCGCACGTCGACGCCGGCTTGGCGCCAATGGCGATGATCTTCGAGACCGGGGTCTTGGTGGTCTCTTCATGAAGCAGTTTCCTGCCGATCTCCACGCCGTCGCGGAGGGTCACTTCATAGGTGAGGGTCTTGACGCCGGTGACGCCGTGCCGCTTCACCTTGGTGGTCCCCTTGGCGAGGGACGGATCGCGCACCTTCCGGGTGGTGAAGGGGATCTTCCGGGTCACGGTGACCTTCTTCTTCTCGGTCGACACCTTATGCGTCGCCGATGTGGAGGCCGCCGGGGAAGCGGAATTCGCCGGGCTCGATATCGGCGAGACCGCTGCCGAAGGCGAGGGGTCGGCCTTACAGGCGCTGAACGTGAGCAGGCCGCTTACGGCCAAGGCAACCAGCGTGAAGTGTCGCATGAGTCCCTCCGTAGGGACTGGATCATGCTGACCGTTGACACGGCCGGTCAAGGGAACTGCCCGGCTCAGGCCATGTTCAGCGTGAAGTACCGGGTAAATACGGACCGGGCCGCGGTCACCGCGCCGGATTTGCGGAAGGCGGGTGACCGGACCACAGTTCCTTTGAGGCGTTACGGGAGTTGCAGAGGGAAGGCCGCCGCTCGGGCGTAGAGTTTGTAAAGCTTGAACGGCCCCGCGAAGGACAGCCCGCAGGCGTTGTTGAGCATTCCGGTCGCCTTCTGGTTGCTCAGCGTGGTGCCGCGCGCCCCCGGATGGTCGATCTGGCCGCCCATGAACACCGCCATCCTGGCCAGCATGTGGTCGCGCTGCCCGGTCGTCATCTCCTGCCAGGAATGGCAGGTCATCGCGGCGAGCATCGCGTCGTCGAGTTCGCTCGTCCCGGGGTCGTGGGGGTCGCCGGCGGACGCCGTCCTGGTCGCGGCCGGGGCGGTGGCCCCGGGGGTCTTGAACCAGGGGCACGGCCCGCCGGGCTTCAGGTTGGACATGCAGGTCAGCAGTTCGAGCTCGTTGCCCAGGTTGCCGAACCCGATGCTGAGGAAGGGCGCCTTGCCGTTCAGGCAGTCCGGAAGGTTGCCGGGTGAGGTGGTGACGGCGCCGTTGGAGTACCAGCAGTTGCCGGAATTGCCGGGGAAGGCGTCCCACCAGAAGTCCACGCCGTTGCCGGTCATCTTGTTGCCGTAGAACTGGTTGCGGTGCGAGGTGGACAGCTTCAGCGGGTCGCAGCCCGTCATGGGCTTGTCGGCGCAGACGAACGCGTCCGGGACGGCGAACAGCATGGCCCCGCGCCGCCGGTTGTCGCGGAAGGTGTTGTTCCGGACGACGTTGTCGTCACCGCCGGCGATCCACATCCCGCTCCCCACGGGGACCGGCACGGTCGGCACGACGTCGCTGTCCGCCAGGTACGGGTTGAAGTTGTTGGAGTAGAAGTCGTTCTTCTCGACGAGGTCGCCCTGCTGCGGGAAACCGGGATGCCCGGCGGCGGTGAACACATCGGTGGTGAAGCCGAGGGCGTTGCCGTAGAAGTTGTTGTGGTGCACCCACGTGGCGCTGCCGTCGGTGCCCGAATAGCCGCTGGTGTTGTGGTGCGAGTCGCAGTAGCGGATCTCCTGGCTGTAGCGCGCGGCCGGGTAGACGCTCGCGTCGCGTCCCGCCCCGGTCTTCGCGCCCGACCCGGGATACAGCCCGGAGTCGCCGTTGCCGGCCGCCTCGCAGTTCTGGATCACGCCGTGGTCCTCGACGAACGTGAGCACGCCGTACTCGCCCGCGTAGAAGGTCTTGAAGCTGTCCAGCAGGTACCCGTTGCTCTCGAGGACGTAGATGTCGTGCTCGTTGGCGTGCCGGACGGTCAGGTTCCGCAGCACGAAGCCGTCGGCCCGGTCGGCGCGGATGCCCACGTCCTTCGCCGAATCGCGCGGGCCGCCGTTGCCGGACGACGGGTCGCCGGCGTCCACGACCACGTCGTCGGCGCTGACGCCCGCCCCTTCGAGCTGGAGGTTGCAGCGCACGCACGCGCCCCGGTTGGGGATGCCGTGCCGGTCGACGAGCGGCGGGTCCGGGTCCTTGCCGGTGCCGGGGGACCGGCCGAGCACGGCGATCAGGTTGGCGTCGTTCTGGCACGTGTACTCGCCGAGGTAGGAGTACGCGCCCGTGCTCAGCTTGTACTGGTCGCAGGCGGGGTCGTGGGTCGGCTTCTTCCGCGCCGTGGGCTCGGTGTAGACGCCCGGCAGCACCACGACCCGGTCGTTGTTCCGCGAATCGGTCACCGCGGGCTGGATCTCGCTGTACCGGCACCGGTCGAACAGCGTCCGGTTGATCCGCTGCAGGTTCCGGGCCTCGGTGGCGCCGAGCGTCCGGTGGTCGTGGGGGCGGACGTTGTAGCCGGACTTGAGCGCCCGCTTGATCGAGGCGTCCAGCCGTTTCAGCGAATCCGGCTGGCACACGACGCGGGTCGTGCTCCGCGGGACGGTCTCGACGGCCGACGCGAGGCTCCGCGGCGTCGGCACCTTGCCGCCCGCGCAGGGGCTGACGGAGCAGTCGGGACCGGGAGAGGGCCAGTACGACGGGCGTTCGATGTGCGCCTGCGCCGCCTGCGCCATGCCGAGGACCAGCACGGCCATGGCCGCCAGGGGCGCCCACCATCTCCCGAGAAACCGCAGGCCCATCCGGTGCTCCCTCGCTCGGCGCCTGACCTTGATCCCCCGAACGCTTGCTCGGTGTCATAGAAGCACGATCATCAAATCCGAGGAAGTCTCACAACAAGACTGGTATCGATCTTCAATTCACGAGACCGCTCGCACCCGGCGGCGCCCGCCGGGCCGTGGTTCCCGGTCCCTCTCGGCGGCGACGGCGGAGGCGGACACGAGCGTCGCGGCGGCGAGGCCGCCCCAGAGGGCGACCGGGCCGAGGGCGGCCAGAGCGGTGATGACCGCCGGTGAGACGGCGAGACCGAAGCCCGTGGAGAGCTGGAAGCGGGCGAGGGCGCGTCCCAGGACACGGGCCGGTGCGAGCGCGGTGACGAGCGCGGTGGCGCTGCCGGCATAGATGATCTCGCCGATCGTGCAGACCACGGACACCGCGGCGACGGCCGGGGTGCCCCAGCCGTGCCCCAGCGAGGCGGCCGCGAGGAAGCCGAGGTAGGACGCGGCCAGTACCACGCCCGACAGCGCCAGCACGGTCCGCCGGGAGAAGCGGGACATCAGGACGGTGACGGGCACCTGCAGGGTGACCACCAGCACCGTGTTCGCGACGAAGACCGCTGCCGGCCACACCGGGGACGCGTGGAACTCCGTCACCAGGACCAGCGGTATCGCGATCTCCGGGACGTTGAGGCAGAAGACGTAGACCACGTTGGCGGCGAGGAGAGCGAGCATCCGGGGCGCGGGCTCGTCGTCCCGGTCCTTGGCCTGGACGGCCTCCGCCGGATGTGCGTGCACGTGGACCGACCACGCCAAGGCGGCTGCGGCGAGGTACGCGAGCGCGGTGACGGCCGCGAGCGCCTGCAGCGCGGTGGTGCCGCCCGCCAGGCATGCGGTGGCGAGCAGTGCTCCCACGCCCAGGGCGGCGTTGCGCAGGGCGCGGGCCGCCGAGAGGGCGGTGTCGCGTTCCCGGCCGTGGGAGACCGTGGCCACGAGAGCGGCGTGGGCGGCAGGCCATGCCTGATTGCCGATGCCGAGGAAGAGCGCCGCCGCCGCGAAGAGCCAGACGTGCCCCGCCGGGGCGGCCAGCAGCAGCGCCACGCCCAGCACCCGCACCAGCATCGCCGCCGCCACGACCGTGCTGCGTGCGCCGCGGTCCAGCCAACGGCCCACCGCGGGCATGCACACCAGGCCCGCGACGATGCCGGCCGTCATGGTGGCGCCGGTGACCGTCGCGGACAGCTTCAACACCGTCACGCCATAGAGCAGCAGAAAGGGCCGCAGCAGGCCGGTGCCCAGCGCGTCCACGGCCAGCGCGACGGCATAGCGGGGGCCTCCGGAGGCGCGGACGAGGGCGCGGGGTCGGATCCTGGTGATGGTCGCCATGGCGTCAGACGGTGCGCCCGGCCGCCGGGGCGGAGCACGCCGGTTGACGCTTATCGTCAATCGACGCCGTGGCCGCGCCGTCCGGCCGGTGATGATGGGGGAATGACGCTGAGGATCGACATCAGCGGCCTGCCGTCCGAGCGGGTGCGGTTCGCCGCCTCCCCACTGGCCGAGCTGACCGCGATGCTGCACGTGCTGGCCGAACCCGGTCACCATCCGCGGTTCGCCGGCTGGGCCGCGGACGTCTGGTCCGGGCTGCGGCCGGAGCTGGCCGAGCGGCTCAGGGAGGCGGAGTTCCTCTGGCGTTCCTCACAGGCCGACTTCCTGATCCCCGGACGGCCCCGCCCGACCCTCACCGAGGAACTGGACGACGTGGACCGGATCGACGACGAGACGTACGTGACCGCCGCGCTCGTCACCACGTGCGGCAGCAACCGGGTCCATTTCCCCGGGACGTCGCCGCTCACCGACACGACCGCGCGCGAGCGGGCCCTGGACGTGGCCCAGGCCCGCGGCGCGCTGCAGGAGGCCTTCGCGGAACGGCTGCTCGCGGACCCGCCCGCGGTGCGGGCGCGGGTGCGCCGCACCCTCGAAGAGTGCGCCGAGGCGTTCTTCGACGTCGCCTGGGCGGACGTCGCGGAGCGGCTCGCCACCGATCTGCGCCTGAAGAACGAGCTGCTCAGGCGGCAGGGTGCCGGGGCGGCGCTCGCCTCGGTCTCCGGCGCGGTCGCCCTGGCACCGGACGGCGACTGCATCATCGTGGACAAGGTGCAGGACAAGGCGACCGCCGCCCGCGGCGCCGGGGTCACCTTCATCCCCAGCGTCTTCGGCCGCCCGCACCTGGTGGCGGTCCACGCGCCCGGATGGCATCCGGTGGTGCAGTACCCCGTCGCCGAGCCGGATCCGGAGGAGCCGGTCTCCCTGGAGACGGTCACCCTCCGGCTGGACGCGCTCGCGCATCCGGTGCGGCTGCGGCTCCTGCGGACCCTGGCCCGAGGCCCGCACACCACCGGCGAGCTGGCCCACTTCTGGGAACTCACGCCCCCGGAGGTGTCCCGTCACCTCGCCGTCCTGCGCCGCGCGGGCCTGCTCACCGCCCGGCGGGACGGCCGTTACGTCCGCTACACCCTCAACCCGGCCGACCTGACGTCGCTGGGCGCCGACCTGCTGGCGGCCGTACTGCGCTGAGCGCCTCCTCGCCGCCGCGGAATCGGACGGGAGCAGCCGGCGCCGGGATCTTCCCAGTAGACACTGGTGTTTTTTTGGCGGTCGTTGGATAGTGCTCACATGAAACGTGTCATCGCGGTCATCTCCACCGTCGCCGCCCTCGCGTCTCTTCCCGCCCCCGCCCTCGCGGCCGGCCACGAACTCGGCACGGTCTCCCTGCCCTTCCTGTGGCCGACGGCCCGGCTCTACGACGTCACCGCCGACGGCGCGGGCGGTGTCTGGATCGGCGGCGTACAGGGCAAGTACTGCCTCCGCGTGGGCGACCTGTGCCCCGTGTACAACGACGGGAACCCGGTCGTACGGCGTCGGGTCGGCTCCTCATGGAAGGAGTATCCGATCAACGGCTGGGCGGGCCAGGGCGAGATCGCGCGGATCGCCTCGGGTGCGGGCGAGACCTGGATCGCCGGCGGACCGAGCGCCAGCGGGAGTTCGAGCACCTACATGGCGCGCTTCGACGGCTCGGCGTTCCAGAAGGTGGCGGTCCCGGCCAAGTACGTCACCACGCTCGTCACCGGCGCGGCGGGCACCTTCGCCAGCGCCTGGGACCTGGATTCCGGGAGCGGGCTGTTCAAGCGCACCGGCGATACCTGGACCGCGGTCAACGTGCCCGGGGTCGACTACGTCGCCGACCTTCAGGCGCTCACCGCGTCCGACGCATGGGCGGTCGGCTACAAGGACGGCCTGCAGCAGGTGCCCGCCGTCGCGCACTTCGACGGCGCCGCCTGGAAGAGCGTCCCGCTGCCCGCGGTCACCGAGAACGATTGGTTCCGCAAGGTCGTCCCGGTCGCCGCGAACGACGTCTGGGGCATCACGGCCAAGCGTCTGGCGCACTGGAACGGCACCGCGTGGACCTACATCGCCGCCCCGGCAGGGTTCCCCGACCTCGGCGACCTGACCGTGGACTCGTCCGGGACCCCCTGGGTCGTGGCGGAAGCGTCCGCGCCACCTGGGGAGCCCCCGTACCGCTACAGCGGCGGCAAGTGGGAGGCGGTGACGATCCCGGCCGGGACCGAGGTGTACGACCTCGCCGCCGCGGCCGGCGGCATCTGGGGAGTGGGCACGCAAGGAGACGGCCCAGCGGCCTTCAACGGGTCGTGATATCCGGCTGAGCGACAGCCGCCGGGTGGGCGGATCCCGGACGCTTCGGACTCGCCATGCTCGTGTGTCCCAGGTCACCGTTCCGGT
>NZ_JBEYYT010000105.1:0-25977 GCF_040645715.1 Spirillospora sp. NPDC046719
CCGTCGACTGCCTCGCGTCGATCGGCTGGGCCGGCACCACGGTCGCCACCGTCGCCGAACGCGCCGGGGTGTCGCGGGGGGGGGGGGGGGCCCCCCGCCGGCCCCCCCCCGCCGGGGGGCGCGGCCCCCGCGCGGGGACCGCGCCTCTGGGCTCGATACGGCCGAACCTCGTCGGTTCGGCGGACATCGTCGGTACGGCGGACACGGTCGGCATCAGTGCCTCACACGGCCGCTTCGTCCGGGAGCGGGTGCTTGCGCGGGCGGCCGCGGGGCCGCTTGCGCGCGACGATCACGCCGCGGACGAAGAGCTCGCCGCCCCAGACCCCCCACGGCTCCTTGCGCTCGAGCGCACCGGCGAGGCACTCCTTGCGGAGCGGGCACTCCAGGCACAGCGCCTTGGCGAGCTCGACGTCGGCGGGCGCCTCGGCGAAGAACAGCTCGGGGTCGGTCCGGCACGGAAGAGTGAGGTCCTCCTCGCTGATGGCGAGAGCCCCCTGCATCACAGTCACCCTGGTTCCTCTCGTTGGATCTCAACGGGCGTGTCGGTTGGGTCGTCCGGGCAAAGAAGAAGGCCGCGGATCCGGTATCGGATCCGCGGCCTGGGGGCTCGCCGGTGTCTTGCTAGACCGGTCGCCTCCAGGGATACGGACCCGACACGCCACCCGCCGGGGTGGCGCCCATGTGGGCCGTGGCCGGAGCCTGGGACGTCATGCCTTCGAATGCGAAGACACTCCACCCCTGCTCGTCCTGGATTCGCTGCTCAAGGCGCAGATCACGTAGATCGCGCAGACGGGTGCCGTCGACGCGGAGCCGCTCGCCGGCCGCATCGGCCGACGCGACGACGCCGAGACGGGCCGGTCCGCCGGGCTTCACGCCGAGCGGGGTCCGGACACACGAGACGGAATACGCGTTCGAGGCGCCGGGGCATGCCGCGGTCCAGGACGACAGCGATTTCATCGACGTGTTGATCACCGGACTGCACACCACCTCTCTGGCTCCTCGGGCCGGGTCCGGCGGATCCAAGATCCACACCGGTCGGCCGGTTGATTGCTCGCGACGAGCGTACGGGGACTCCGCCGAAGCAATCAAGGTATTTTTGACCTGCGGTTTTGTGGGTGACTTCACCCTCGTTCCCCGGAACCGGCGCCGCTCGCGCGGCGTCGAAACTCCCGGGAGCGCCTTACAAGACGATCATCGCACATGGGACGCGCCGCGTCCCATCATCCCTCGCGTCCGGAGTCGGACACGCGGACGAGTCCCTCCTGCATCACCGACACCACCAGCTCCCCGGAACGGGTGAACACCTGGCCGCGGGCCAGCCCCCGCGCGCCCCCGGCGAACGGGGTGTCCTGGTAGTACAGCAGCCAGTCGTCGGCGCGGAACGGCCGGTGGAACCACATCGCGTGGTCCAGGCTGGCGCCCATCGTCCGCTTGTCGCCCCAGGCCAGCCCGTGGTTGAGCAGGACGGTGTCGAGCAGCGTCATGTCCGAGGCGTAGGTCATCAGGCAGACGTGCAGCAGCGGGTCGTCGGGCAGGTCCCCGAGGACCTTCAGCCACACCACCGACTCCGGCGAGGCGAGCGCCGGGTCCTTGGCCGCCTCCCAGGTCAGCGGCGTCGCGTGCCGCACGTCGAACGGCCGCCTGTCGACGAAGGCGCGCGCGCCCGCCTCCCCGAACAGCGGGGTCAGCCGGGTCAGCGAGTCCGGCAGCGTCTCCGGGTCGGGGGCGTCCGGCATCGGCGCGTGGTGCGCCGGGCCGTCCTCGACGATCTGGAACGACGCCGACAGCGTGAAGATCGCCTTGCCGTGCTGGATGGCGCTGACGCGGCGGGTCGTGAAGGACCGGCCGTCGCGGACCCGGTCGACGGTGTAGACGATCGGGACGAGCGGGTCGCCGGGCCGGATGAAGTACGCGTGCAGCGAGTGCACCGGCCGGTTCACCGGGACGGTGCGTCCGGCGGCGACCAGCGCCTGCCCCGCCACCTGCCCGCCGAAGACACGCTGCCGGCGCTCCTCGGGGCTGCGGCCGCGGAAGATGTCGTTCTCGATCTGCTCGAGATCCAGCAGGTCCAGCAGTGCCTTCAGGGAATCGCTCACGGCCGCCAGTCTTCCCTATACACCCGTGTGAGCGGTGTCTCACCCCCGGGTCACCCCCTGCGTGGCGAACCGCAGGTGGGGAGGGTCACACGCCGCAGAGGTTGAGGACGGCCTCGCCGTAGCGGTCGAGCTTGACCTTGCCGACGCCCGGGATGCGGGCCAGCTCCTCCATCGACTCCGGGCAGTGCTCGGCGATCGCCTGGAGCGTCGCGTCCGTGAACACCACGTAGGCCGGGATCCGCTGCTCCGCCGACACCTCGGCGCGCCAGTCCTTCAGCGCGATGAACAGCTCCTCGTTCAGCTCGGAGGGGCAGTCCTCGCAGCGGCCGAGCTTGCGCTCGACGGCGGCGGTCAGCGGCCGCCCGCACACCCGGCACGGCTGCGGGCCCTTGGTGACGCGGCGCTTCGTGCGGTCGACGCGGGCGGGCATGTGCGTGGTGGTCTTGCCGGTCAGGCCGTCGAGGAACCGGGACGCGCGGCGCAGCTGCGACCCGCCCGGCGAGCGCGCCAGCGCCCACGACAGCGTCAGGTGGACGCGCGCGCGCGTGATGCCAACGTAGAGGAGCCTGCGCTCCTCCTCGATCTGCTCCGGCGTCTTGGCATAGACGATCGGCAGCGTGCCCTCCGCCAGGCCGACGAGGAACACCGCGTCCCACTCCAGGCCCTTGGCGGCGTGCAGCGAGGCGAGGGTCACGCCCTCCAACGGCGGCGCGTGCTGCGCCGCGGCGCGCTCCTCAAGCTCGGCGACGAACTCCGGCAGGCCCGCCTTCGGATCGTCGGCGGCCATGTCCTCGGCGAGCTGCGCCAGCGCTGCAAGGGACTCCCACCGCGCGCGCGCCGCCCCCGCGCCCTCCGGCGGCCGGTCGGAGAACCCCGCCCCGGACAGCACGTGCCGGACCGTCATGATCAGGCCCGTCCCGTCGGTCTCGGCGTCGGCGCCCGCGCGGGCCGCGCCGCGCAGCCGGACGACCGCCTCCCGCACCTCGGGCCGCTCGAAGAACCGCTCCGCCCCGCGCAGCACGTACGGGACGCCGGCCGCCGCGAGCGCCGCCTCGTACGTCTCGGACTGCGCGTTGATCCGGAACAGGATCGCGATCTCGCGCGCCGGGACGCCCTCGTCGATCAGCTTGCGGGCCCGCCGCGCCGTGTCGTCGGCCTCGGCGACCTCGTCGTCGTACTCGTTGAACACCGGCTCGGGGCCGGTCTCGCGCTGCGCGATCAGCTCCAGCCGGTGCCGGTCGCCCTTCGCCTGCCCGATCACCCCGTTCGCCAGCCGCACCACCTGCGGCGTCGACCGGTAGTCGCGGACGAGCTTCACGACCTTCGCGTCCGGGTGCTCGCGGGTGAAGCCGAGCAGGTAGGACGGGCTGGCACCGGTGAAGGAGTAGATCGTCTGGTTCGGGTCACCGACGACGCACAGGTCGTGCCGGCCGCCGAGCCAGGTGTCCAGCAGCATCTTCTGCAGCGGGTTGACGTCCTGGAACTCGTCGACGACGAAGTACCGGTACTGCTCGCGGACCTGGTTGGCGACCTCGCGGTGCTCGGTGAGGACGGCGGCGGTCAGCTCCAGCATCCCCTCGAAGTCGAGCAGGTTGCGCTCGCGCCGCAGTTGCTCGTACATCGCGTAGACGCGCGCCACGTCCACCACCTCGGTGGACGGCCTGCGCCCCGCCCGCACGACCGCGGCCGGGTAGTCCTCGGGGCGGTTCTGGGTGACCTTCGCCCACTCGATCTCGCCGGCGACGTCGCGCAGCTCGGTGCGGCCGAGCGACAGCCCGCACGCGCGCGCCGCGTCCGCGACCAGCCCGATCTTCGAGTCGATGATCTTGGGCGGGTCGCCGCCGATGACCCGCGGCCAGAAGTAGCTGAGCTGGCGCAGCGCCGCCGCGTGGAACGTGCGGGCCTGCACCCCCGGCGCGCCGAGCTGCCGCAGCCGGCTGCGCAGCTCGCCGGCGGCGCGGGTGGTGAACGTCACCGCGAGCACCCGCTGCGGCGTCACCACCCCGGTCAGCGTCGCGTACGCGATCCGGTGCGTGATGGCGCGGGTCTTGCCCGTCCCGGCGCCCGCGAGGACGCACACCGGACCCTGCACCGCCTCCGCGACCGCCCGCTGCTCGGGATCGAGCCCTTCCAGCACCGACTCAGCCACCATGCACCTCATACTCCCAGTCCGCCTCGACGGTATCCGCCCGCCACACGAATTGTGGACGGACGGCCGCGCCGCGGCGGACGCGCCGCCGCTCGCGGAATGCCGGAGGGGTATCTAGTGTTCTTCGGGAGGCGAGTGCACAGATCGTCCGAACGAACGAGGGAGACGACGTACCGATGGCGACGCCGACGACCGACCGGGTCGAGGGCCCGACCGGCCAGCTCACCATGTACACGACGACCTGGTGCGGGTTCTGCCGGCGGCTGAAGAGCCAGCTGGCCCGCGACGGCATCGAGATGGTCGAGATCGACATCGAGCGCGACCCGAAGGCCGCCGAGTTCGTGATGAGCGTCAACGGCGGCAACCAGACCGTCCCGACGGTCCTCTTCCCCGACGGCACCGCCGCCACCAACCCGAGCGCGAAGGCGGTCAAGGCGAAGCTCGCCTCCCTCGCCTGATCCCCGGCGAACGACCGAGCCCGGTGACTCCCAGGAGTCGCCGGGCTCGTCCCGTTCCACGGCGTGCCCGCCCCCGCGAGCTCGTCAGAACAGCGGCATGTCGGGGAGGTCGCCGCCGTACCAGCGCATGATGAGCTGGGCGGCGATGGAGAGCGGGCCGGGGGCGACGATCTCCTTCGCCTCGATCGCGGCGCGCAGCTCGTCGCGGGTGTACCAGCCGGCGTCGAGGATCTCCTCGGGGTCGGGGCGCAGCGGGAGGGTGCCGTCGGCGGTGGCGGTGAAGCCGAGCATCAGGCTCTGCGGCAGCGGCCACGGCTGGCTGCCGAGGTAGCGGACGTCCCGCACGGCGAGGCCGACCTCCTCCTCCACCTCCCGCGCGACGGCCTGCTCCAGGGACTCGCCGGGCTCGACGAACCCGGCGAGGATCGAGCGGCGGTCGGCGGGCCACTGCGGGCCGCGGGCCAGCAGGATCCGGTCGTCGGCGTCGGTGACCAGCATGATCACGGCGGGGTCGACGCGGGGGAAGTGCTGGGAGCCGTCCTCGGGGCAGACCCGGACGTGCCCGGCGGCCGTGACGCGGGTCTCCGCGCCGCAGCGGGGGCAGAACCGGTGGGTGCGGTGCCAGTGCTCCAGCGCGACGGCGTGCGTGAGCAGGCCGGAGTCGCGGTCGGGGAGCAGCGCGCCGACGCGGCGCAGCCCGGCCGGTTCGGCGCCGTCGACGGCGGGGAGCTCGCCGGGCACGCCGAAGTAGGCGGTGCCGGCCTCGTCGACGCCGAGCAGCCACCGGTCGCCGTCCGGGGCCTGCGCGGGCGCGACGAACGCGAGCGCCGGCTCGGGCCGGTGGGTGACGAGCGTCCGCCCGTCCTGGACGACCAGGACCCGCGTCGCCGGGTCGGCCCACGCGGCGGCGAGCCACGCGTCGTCGCGCCGCTTCAGCGCGACCCGGTCGAGCGTGCCGCGCGCGAGCGCCAGCCACTCGAGCGGTCCTTCGGTCACCGTCATCGGGCTCCTTCCTCCGTCGGGCCTGTCTCCGCCGTTGCCGCCTCCAGGTTCAGCGGAGCGCGGCGGCGAGTTCTTCCCACAGGTAGGCGGCGGTCTCGGCGCCCTTGAGCAGCAGGGAGACCTCGACCTTCTCGTTGGGCGCGTGGATCCGGTCGTCGTCGAGGCCGACCGCGACGAAGATCAGCGGCGCGTCGAGGATGTCGGCGAGGTCGGCCTCGGGGCCGCTGCCGCCCTCGCGGGTGAACAGGACCTCGCGGCCGAAGGCGCGCTCCATGGCGCGGCGGGCGGCGGTGACGCCGGGCGAGTCGATCGGGGAGAAGCAGGGCCGGACGCCGCCGCCGGGGATGTGCACCTCGGCCTCGACGCCGTAGGGGGTGTTGGCGGCGACCCAGTCGCGGAACGCCTGCTGCACCTTGGCGGGGTCCTGGCCGGCGACGAGCCGGAAGGAGATCTTGGCGTGCGCCTCGCGGGGCACGATCGTCTTGCCGCCGGGGCCGGTGTGGCCGCCCCACATGCCGTTGATCTCGGCGGTCGGGCGCGCCCAGACGCGCTCCAGGGTGGTGTAGCCCTTCTCACCGTAGGCGGCGCGGCTGCCGCCGGCGGTGCGCAGCCATTCCGCCTCGTCGAACGGGAGCTTGGCGAACAGCGCGCGCTCCTCGTCGGTCAGCGGGACGACGTCGTCGTAGAAGCCGGGGAGGGTGACGCGGCCGTCGGCGTCGTGCAGCGCGGCCATCAGCGTCGCCATGGCGTGCAGCGGGTTCGGGACGGCGCCGCCGAACGACCCGGAATGCAGGTCCGAGGACGGGCCGCGGAGGGTGACCTCGGCCTCGGTGAGGCCGCGCATGCCGGTGCACATCGACGGGACGTCCGCGGCCCACATGGTGGTGTCGCTGATGACGATCGCGTCGCAGCCGAGCCGGTCGCGGTGGTCGCGCAGCAGCCCGGCGAAGTGCACGGAGCCGGACTCCTCCTCGCCCTCGACCAGCAGCTTGATGGTGACGGGCGGGGCGTCGGCGCCGGACGCGGCGAGCGCGGCGCGGATGCCGAGGGTGTGGAAGAACACCTGGCCCTTGTCGTCGGACGCGCCGCGGCCGATGAGCCGGCCGTCCTTCTCGACGGGTTCGAACGGCGCGGTGTCCCACTCGTCCAGCGGCTCGACGGGCTGCACGTCGTGGTGCCCGTAGACCAGGACGGTCGGGGCGGACGGGTCGGCGGCGGGCCATTCGGCGTACACGGCCGGGAGGCCGGGGGTGTCCCAGATCTCCACGGTGGGGAATCCCTGCCCGCGCAGGTACTCCGCGAGCCAGCCGGCGGACCGCCGCACCTCGGTGGCGTAGGCGGGGTCCCCCGACACGGACGGTATCGCCAGCCACTCCTTGAGGTCGGCGATGAACCGGTCCCGGCCGGCCTCGATGTACTGGACGATTTCCTGAACTGGCTCGTTCACCTGCATGCCCCTTCGCATGTCGTACTGTCAGGCACTGTAAGGGATCCTGTTCCGTCGGCCCCCAGGAGGAGCTTTGATCCTGATCGATCCGCCTTTGTGGCCCGCGCGCGGGCGGGTGTGGTCGCACATGGTGAGCGACGTGTCGTACGAGGAGCTGCACGCGTTCGCCGCCGGGCTCGGCATGCCGGTGCGGGCGTTCGACCGCGACCACTACGACGTGCCGTCCGAGCTGTACGAGGCCGCAGTCTCGCAGGGTGCGGAGGCGGTGGGGTGCCAGGAGCTGCTTTTGCGTCTGACCCGTGCGGGGCTGCGGCGCAGGAAGGCGGTCCGGCGGCGGCCCACGGCGGGGTCGGGCGTCGGATAGCCGCTGGTCGGGCGGTTGATCGGCGGGCGTTGATCGGCGGGCGCCGACCGGTCAGGCGTCGAGGAGCATCAGCTCGGTCTCGATGTTGCGGCGCGCCTGCCCCTCGTAGCGTTCGCGGGCCGTGGCCGTGTGGAACAGGTGCGGGAGGGCCAGGAGGCTGTTGAGCACTTCGGCGCGCCCGGCGCGGAAGAGGTCCTCGGGGACGAATCCGTACTCCTCGCGGACGGCGGCGGCGTAGGCGGCGTACCGGTCGGGGTCGGCGCCGAGGATCGCGAGGTCGGCGTCGCAGAGCACCCGGCCGTTGCGGTCGCCGGGCTCGGGCGCGTGGGTGACGGTCAGCTCGACGAGCCGGACGACCTCGTCGACCGTCTCGGCCGGGAGGTCGGTGTCGGCGAGCATGCGGGCGGCGAGGCGGGCGCTGCGCTCCTCGTTGTCGGCGCGCTCGGGGTCGTAGACGGCGTCGTGGAACCAGGCGGCGAGCCGGACGGCCCCGGGGTCGGCGGCGTCGCCGGCGAGCTCGTCCACCAGGTCGAGGACGGCGGCGAGGTGCTCGCGGGTGTGGTACCTGCGGTGCGGCTCGCCGTACCGCTTGTCCAGCTCGGTCCCGATGTGCCGGGTCTGCGGGCCGGCCAGCGCGGTCCAGCGCTCGACGAGATCCATGCGCCCATCCTCCCGGATCGCCGGACGCGGCGGGACACGCGATGCCATCGTTCTTGCCCGCGGCCCCCGGCGCGGCCACTATGGTGACGGTTGCGAGTTAGGCAAGGCTTACCTCACCGACTCACTGGAAAGGCCGACCGTGGCCGCCTCCCTCTACGTGGTCGCCGGCAAGGCGACCGACTCGGTGACGCACGGGTTCCTGCCCGCCGCCGCGCGCCTCGGGCTGGACGTCGTCCTGCTCACCGACCGTCCCGCCGCCCACGCGGACGCCGCCGGCCGGGTCGTCGAGTGCGACGTCTCCGACTTCCGGCACATCATCGACCGGGTCGAGGGCGAGCCCGCCGGGATCTTCTCCAACAGCGACTTCTTGCAGGCGCCCGCCGCGCTCGCCGCCGCGTACTTCGGGCTCCCCGGCAAGGACTGGCGGGCCGCGACGCGGGCGAAGAACAAGGCGCTGATGCGCCGCCATCTCGCCGCACTGGACCCGGTCTTCTCGGCGGACGCCTTCCACGTGCCGCCGGACGCGCCGTACCCGCTCGTCCTGAAGCCGCGCGAGGGCGTGGCCAGCGAGGACGTCTACCTGGTCCGCGACGCCCGCGAGCTGGAGGCGCGGCGCGGCGAGGTCGCGGCGCGCCGGGACGACCCGCTGGTGGCCGAGGAGTACCTGCCGGGCCGGCTGCATACGCTGGAGACGCTCGGGGACGGCCGGGAGCTGCGCGTCCTCGGCTCGTACCGGACGACGGTGTCGCCGCCGCCGTTCTTCGTGGAGGAGCGCCTGGAGTGGGCGCCGCCGCCTCCGGAGACGCCGCAGATCCTCGCGCAGCTCGACGCGCTGGGCGTCGGGTTCGGGGCGTGCCACACCGAGTTCGTCGTCCACGAGGGGCGCGCCCGCATCATCGAGGTGAACTACCGGCTCATCGGCGACCACTGCGACTTCCTGCTGGCGGACCTGCTCGGCGTCCCGCTGTTCGAGCGGATCCTGGGCGTCCACCTCGGGGAGCCGCTGGGCCCGGACGTCCCGTCGGCGACGGGGCGCGGCGTCCCGTCCGCGCGGGGGCACGCCGTCGCGGAGGCCGTCATCGCGGACCGCGCCGGGGTCCTGCGCGCCGCGCCCGGCCCCATGGAGTTCGACGACGGGGCCGTGCGGCTGGCCTACCGCCCGCAGCGCGCCGTGGGCGATCCGGTCGCCCTCACCCGCACGAACCGTGACTACCTGGGGACCGTCCGCGCGATCGGCCCGGCGCGGGACGAGGTGGAGGCCGCGCTGGCGCGCTTCCGCTCCGCCCACGACTGGACCATCGCGTGACCGGTGCCGAGATGGCCGGTCCGGATGTGGAGGGCCCGCTCGCGGCCCGGGTCCTGGACGCCCTGCTCCGCGAGGACTACGCGGGCCTGCGGCGCCTCGTCGACGGCCGTACGCTCGCGCTGCCGGGACGCACCGTCCGGCTCGTGGACGCCGACCCGGCCTTCCTCTCCGAGCTGCGCGTGGACCCGTCGCAGAACCTCGCCTTACGGGACGTCTTCGCGGCGGTGCGGCGCCTGGCCGATCCCCGCGACGACACCGACGCGTTCGAACGCGAGTGCCTGGACGCCCTCGCGACGGTGAAGCTCCACAACGACGCGCGTCCCGCCGTCCACCGGCGCCTGGCGCGGATACCGGACGCGCTGAGGACGGGCCCCGGGACGTTCTACGAGAGCCTCGCTGCCTACAACGACCATCCCGTCCACCCGACGAGCCTCGGCCGCGCCGGGCTGAGCCTGGCGGACCTGAGCCGCTACGCGCCCGAGTTCGCGCCGTCGTTCCCGCTGCGCTGGGCGTCGGTCCGGGGCGCGACCCTGGCGGGCGAGCGTCCGGTCTGGTGGCCCGCCCCGGCCGATGTGGGGCTGCGGTCGGCGGACGCGCTGTTCCCCGTCCACCCGCTGGCCGTCCGCCTGGTGCGGGACGAGCCGGCCGCGACGATGGCCCCGGAACCGTACCTGCAGGTCGCGCCGACCCTGTCGATGCGGACGGTCGCGGCGGCGCCGCTGGAGCACGTGAAGGTCCCGCTGCCGACGAGCACGCTCGGTCTGCGCAACCGCCGCACAATCGTTCCGGGCACGCTGCCGGACGGCGCGCTGGTGGAGCGCGTCCTGCGGCGCGTCCTGGCCAGGGAGCCGCACCTTCCCGTCCTGCTCGCCGATGAGCAGACCTACGGGCACGCCGACAGCCCGCTCCTCGCGTATCTCGTACGGCGCTTCCCACCGGAGACGGCGCGCGCGCACGTCGTCCCCGTCGCCGCCCTGTTGGCGAAGGCCCCGGACAAGGGCCACGTCATAGAGCGCTGGGACGTCGAGCCGCTCTTCGACGCCTACCTGACCGCACTGTTCGCGTGGAACGTCACGCTGTTCCGCTACGGGATCGCGCTGGAGGCCCACCAGCAGAACGTGGCGCTCGTCCTGGACGGCGGCCCGGTCATGGACGGCACGCCGCCGCGCCTGCTCGTCAAGGACAACGACGGCGCCCTCATCGACCCCGCGCGGCTCCGCGAGCGCCTCGGCCCGTCCCCCGGCGCCGACCCCCGCGACCTCGTCGACCGGCGCATGGTCACCGCCGACCCCGACGCGCTCGCCCGCGTGTTCGTCACGATCACCCTGCACCTGTGCGCCGCGGCGCCCGCCCTCGGGCTCGCCGAGCGGGGCCTGCTCCCCTGGCGCACCGGCCGCGCCCTGATCCGCGACCGGCTCGCCGCGGCGCTCGGCCCGGGGGACGCGTTCCTGCGCTCCCGCACGCTCGACGCGGACGCGCTGCCGGGCAAGGCCATGGTCACCGCCGGGACCCTCGTCGACAAGGCCAGGACCGGCGCCGCCGACATCAACAAGCACTACGGCCCGCCCGGGCCGAACTACCTACGGGATGCGACGTGCTTCTGACCGAACGGGCCCTGACGGCCGACGACGCCACCTCCACCGCGCTGCTCAACTGCCTGATCCGCGAGGTCTGCGGGCCCGAGCAGCAGGTGTGGCCGGACGGCGGGCACCTCGTCGCCCGGCTGCCGCGCGCCGGCGTCGTGCTGCGCACCGGGCTCGCCCGGCCGCCGGCCGGCCCCACCTACCGGCTGGCGCCGCCGTACGAGGAGCGGCGCGGCGACGCGTGGATCCCCGCGTCCTGGGACCGCCTCGCCGACCTGGTGGCCGGCGAGCTGGAGCTGGCGACGGGCCAGCCGAATCCCGAGTTCCTCGCGCAGGTCGGCGACAGCCACGGCGCGCTCGCCGCCATCATCGCCGCGCGCCGCGAGCCGCAGGACGACCGGTACCTGGAATCCGAGCAGTCGCTCGTCGCCGGGCACCGCTTCCATCCGTCGCCGAAGTCCCGGCAGGGCTCCCCCGCCGAGTGGCTCCGGTACGCGCCGGAGACCAGGGCGCGGTTCCGGCCGCACTGGCTCGCCGTCCGGGACGACCTCGTCGCGGAGGAGGGCGACCCGGGGGCGTTCACGGCCCTTGGCGGTCCGTCCGTCCCCGGCCACCGGACGCTGCCCGTGCACCCGTGGCAGTTCTCGCTGCTCGCCGGCGACCCGCTGCTCCGCGACGCGCTCGCGCGGGGGCTCGTCCGCGACCTGGGGCCGTCCGGCGCCGAGGCCGTGCCCACGTCGTCGGTCCGCACGGTGTACCTGCCGGACGCCGACCTGTTCTGCAAGTTCAGCCTGGACGTGCGCATCACCAACTGCGTCCGCAAGAACGCCTGGTACGAGCTGTCCGGCGCGGTGGCGCTGAACGAACTGCTGCCGCCGGTCTTCGCGTCCCTGGGCGCGACGCTGCTCGCCGAACCCGCCTACCGCAGCGTCGCCCTCGCCGACCGCCGCCTCTACGAGGGCCTCGGCGTCATCGTCCGCCAAGGGGTGCGGCACCTCCCCGGCACACCGCTCCTGGCGGGCGCGCTCGCCGACCCCTACACCACCCTCCTGGGCGACCTGCCGGGCCTGGCGACCGCCGACGGCGCCCTCGCCTGGTGGAACGCCTACGTCGCGCAGGTGGCGCCGCCGGTGCTCCGCGCCTTCCTCGAACACGGCGTCGTCCTGGAACCGCACCTGCAGAACGTCCTCATCTGCGTCGACGCGGACGGCATGCCGGTCCACGCCGCGTTCCGCGACCTCGAAGGCACCAAGCTCACCGCCGGCCGCTGGGACCTGTCCCACCTGCCCGCCCGCGTCGCCGAGGGCCTCACCTACGCCCCCGCGCAGGGCTGGAACCGCATCGTCTACTGCCTCCTCGTCAACCACCTCACCGAGACGGCGGCCGCCGTCGCCGACCTGCATCCCGCGCTCGAACCGGACCTCTGGGAGGCGGCCCGGACGCATCTCGCGTCGCTCGACCACCATCCGCAGGTCAGGGCGCTCCTCGCCGGCGTCCCGCTGCCCGCGAAGGCGAACCTGCGCACCCGCTGGTCGCGGTCCGCCGACCGCGGCGCCGCCTACGTCCCCGCCCCCAACCCGCTCTCCGCGCCCCGTCCGCTGTGAACCTCGACGACCTCCGCGGCCTCGACCGCCTCCCCGCCTACGTCTACGACCTGCCGGGCCTGAAAGCGCACGTGGCGACCATTCGCGGCGCTCTCGGCGGCACCGAACTCTTTTATGCCGCCAAAGCCAATCCGGACGCCGAGATCCTGCGCACCATCGCGCCGCACGTGGACGGGATCGAGGTCTCCTCGGGCGGCGAACTGACCCACGTCCGCGAAACGCTCCCGGGCATCCGCCTCGCCTTCGGCGGCCCCGGCAAGACCGACGAGGAACTGGCCCTCGCCACGGGAGTCGACCGGATCCACGTCGAAAGCCCGCGGGAACTCGACCGGCTGCGCGGCCCCGCCGACGTCCTTCTCCGCGCCAATCTCCCCTTCCACGCCCCGGACGCCGCCCTCACCATGAGCGGCCCGTTCGGCATGGACGAGGACGCCCTCGACGCCTGCGCAGCGCGAATGGCCGAGATCCCGCACCTCACCCTGCGCGGCGTCCACGCCCACCTCGCCTCCGGCCTGGACGCCCCCACGATGCTCGACCTGGCCCACCGGATAGCCGAATGGGCCCTTCCGTGGCTGAAGACCCGCGGCGTCGACGACCCGGAACTGAACATCGGCGGCGGAATGGCCGTCGACTACACCTCGCCCGGAACGCTTTTCGACTGGCCCGCCTACGGCGCCGGACTGGCCGGCATTCCCGCCCGCCTCCGCGTCGAACCCGGCCGCTCCATGACCGCCTATCACGGCTGGTACGTCACCGACGTCCTCGATGTGAAGACGACGCGCGGCGAGACCTACGTCATTCTCCGCGGCGGCACCCACCACCTCAGGACACCGGTCACGAAAGGCCACGACCAGCCCTTCACCGTCCTCACCGCGGACGGCCCGGAATCACCGGCGACGCTCGTCGGCCAGCTCTGCACGCCGAAGGACGTCTTCGCCCGCGGCGTCCCCGTCCCGCCGCTCCGCCCCGGCGACCTCGTCGCCTTCGCCATGGCCGGCGCCTACGCCTGGAACATCTCGCACCACGATTTCCTCATGCATCCCAAGCCCGCGTTCCATTACCTCCGCTAAGGTCACGGTCCGTGGCCGACATTTACGACTTCTTCCTGGCGATCAACCTCCGCGACCTCACCGACGCCGAGGTGGCCGAACTCCGCTGGCATCTCGGCCTGGGCCCGCAGCCCCCGGAGCTGACGATCCCGATCGACTTCTCCGAGGTCGTCGTGGACGACAACGGCGAACAGGCCATCGTGGAGGCCCCGGAACCCCAGCTCGCCCAGCGCGGCGCGGGGTGGAAGATCGGCGGTGCCCTCTTCGCCGCCCTGGAGCCCCGCGAGAACGGCGGCTGGGCCCTGACCGCCCGCCAGGAGCTCCACCCCGACTACTACGACCACGTGGACCCGCTGCTCGAATGGCTCGGCACCCGCGCGGACCATCCGTACGTCGGCGAGGACGGCACGGACAAGAGGGGCGGCTGCGGGGACTTCGTCGGCTACGAGCGCTGGTACGAGGACAGCACGATCGAGCGGCTCCTCGTCCTCGAGGACTTCAAGATCCTCCGCCGCTGACACGCGGCGCGCCGTTCCACCGCCACGTCGTGACGCGCGGGCGGCCGGGAAGGTCGCCGCGCCCGGTCGCCCACAGGAGGGTCGGCCAAGGCGGGGTGTCGCGCGGGGCGTCCGGGAACAGCCGCGCCAGCACCTTCGCGCACAGGTCGGCGGGCGGGTCCCACGCGAGCCCGAGGCCCTGCGCGAGGTCATGGGTGTGGACGAGCGTCTCCACGATCCCCATCGCCGCGAACCCCTCGGGATCCGACGCCCCGAACACGTGGTGCGCGCGGACGTCGGACGGCGTCGTCCGGACCAGCGCGGCGAGCATCGCGCCGCACGCCACCAGCACCTCCAGCAGGCCGCGGGGCCCGGCGGCGCGGTCCGCGTACGTGACGTTCGCGGGGCCGCCCGGGCGCTGCGCCTCCCACAGGAACGGCACCTCCCGGTCCTTCGGGCGCGCGCCGAGCTGCGCCGCGTACGCGAACAGGTCGTCGCTCAGGTGCTCGACGGTCTCCCAGCACGTCCACTCCAGCGTGCCCGCCCTGTCGTCCCACGCCCCCTCGGGGGCCTCCTCCAGCACGTCCACGGCGAGCCGGACGGCCGCCTCGACGTCGTCGGCGGTGACGGTAGATGACATGCCGCCGACCGTACCGTCCTGCGCGATGAGGAACCGGTACCCGGCGATGCGGGCGTCGAAGGCGCGCTCGCCCCATTCCCGGACGGCGAGCGGGACCGTGACCACACCCGCCGCGGAGTGCCGGGCGTGGACGGCCGCGATGTCCACGGTGCCGGGGAGGTTGACGTAGACGGTCACCCCGGCGCCTCGGTGCTCGCGGGACGCCGCGGGCAGGAACTCCTCGTCGTCGGTGCCGAGCATGACCTGGGCGTCGCCGAGCGCCACGCACGCGAGGCGGTCCGCGGAGTCGCGCGGCGTGGCGAACACCTGGCGCCAGCCGAGGCTCCCGGTGAAGAGATCGGCGGTGGCGTACGGGTCCTCGCACGCCAGGAAGACGGACAGCATGGCCGCACCCTACGGGCGGGCTCCGACACCGGGACCGCCGGTGCCGCCGGGCCGCACCGGCGGCGCGGGGTGCGTTACAAAGTCTTCGTCACGGCAACGTATGTGCTGGGCGATGTGAGGAGATTTCGGTGCTTGAGCGGGTGCGGTCGGCCGCGAGTCTGGGCGTACGGGCGACACGGGCGGTGCGGGACTCCGGGATCATGCATCCGATGCGGCCCGACCGGGCGGCGCGGCTGCTGTTCCCGTACGTGCGGTTCGGGCCCGTCCCGGCGACGGTCGGCGCGATGGCGGCGCTGCGGTTCCCCGGCCGGACCGCGCTGGTCGACGAGCGGGGCGCGCTGACGTACGCCGAGCTGGAGGAACGGGCCGCCGCGCTCGCGACCGCGCTGCGGGACCGCGCCGGCGACGGCAAGGTCGGCGTGCTGTGCCGCAACCACCGCGGGTTCGTCGAGGCGGTCCTCGCGGCGTCGCGGCTCGGCAACGACGTGGTGCTGCTGAACACCGACTTCTCCGCGACGCAGCTCGGGCAGGTCGCCGAGCGGGAGGGCGTCTCGCTGCTCGTCCACGACGAGGAGTTCGGCGCGGCCGTCGACGAGTCCGGCTTCGCGGGCGCCCGCGTGCTCGCCTGGACGGACGGCGACACCGGTGGTGACTCCATCGACGCGCTGGTGGCGGCGACGGAGGCCGAGCCGCTCAACCCCGGCCGGTCCAGCAACGTCATCGTGATGACGTCCGGCACCACGGGGACGCCGAAGGGCGCGCGGCACGACCTGTCGCTGACGTCGCTGCTGCCCGCCGCGCTCAGCCATGTGATGCGGGTCCCCGTGCGGTCGGGGGCGCCCATCGTGGTGGCGCCGCCGCTCTTCCACATCCTCGGCTTCGCGTACACGTCGGTGGGGCTCGGCCTCGGCATGCCGCTCATCCTGTTCCGCCGGTTCGACCCGGACGAGGTGCTGACGGCGATCGCCGACTGCGAGGCGGAGGCGCTGGTCGCGGTACCGGTGATGCTGCAGCGGATCCTCGACGCCGCGCGGCGCGAAGGGCGCCGGACGCCGACGCTGCGCACCGTCGTGTGCGGCGGATCGGCGCTGCACCCGCACCTTTCCGAGGCGTTCATGGACGAGTTCGGCGACGTCCTGATCAACGTGTACGGGGCCACGGAGACGGGCTGGGCGACGATCGCGACGCCCGAGGACCTGCGGGCGGCGCCCGGGACGGTCGGCAGGCCGTCGTTCCGGCTCACGATCAGGATCCTGGACGAGGACGGGAACGAGGTCCCGGCGGGCGAGACCGGCGAGGTCTACACCGGCGGCGGCCTGCGGTTCGCCGGCTACACCGGGGGCGGCGGCAAGAAGGTCCGCGACGGGCTGACCGGCACCGGCGACCTCGGCCACCTCGACGCCGAGGGCCGGCTGTTCATCGACGGCCGCGCCGACGACATGATCGTCTCCGGCGGCGAGAACGTGTTCCCCGGCGAGGTCGAGGACCTGCTCGGCCGGCATCCGGGCGTCGCCGAAGTGACGGTGAAGGGCGTCGACGACGAGAAGTTCGGCCAGCGCCTCGCCGCCTACGTGGTCCGCAAGGAGGACTCCCAGGTCACCGAGGACGACCTGAAGGCCCACGTGAAGAAGCACCTCGCGCGCTACAAGGTGCCGCGCGACGTCCACTTCGTGGACGAACTGCCCCGCACCAGCACCGGCAAGGTCAGAGCGAAGGCGCTGACCGACTGACGGAGGGCGGCGCCCGGAGCCAAGGCCGCGGGCCCCGGACGCGCCCCGTCACCACCCCGTGAGCGCGAGGGCCGGCTCAGGCGGCGCCGCGGTTCTTCGCGGCCATGCAGATGCGGGCGAGGTCGTTGAGGGCGTCGGCGCGGCGCTCGTCGAGGGTGCGGCGGTCGCCCGGGCCCGCCTCCGCGAGGGTGTCGATGACCAGCGAGAACACCGGCCATTCGGCGGGGCCGATGGCGCCCTGGAAGTCGATGCCGTCCTCCAGGTCGTCGAGGTCGAGGTTGCGGGCGAACGTCGCGAGCGCCGCCTCGGCGGCCACGACCCCGATGCGCATCGCCAGCGCGGCCGGCTCGCGGTCGAGGGAACGCGCGGTGCTGGAACCCATGTTCGACAAGATAGAACACATGAGCGAGACGCGTCGAACATTCGCTCGAAAACATTCCGGCGAAACCGGTGAAACCGCTATTCAGCCCGCGATGGCGTGCTGGAACACGTACGAGTGCGTGAAGTGCAGCTCGCCGTCCTCGCGGCTCGGCCGCATGCCGGTCGCGGGGCCGCCGGAGAGCTCGTCCTCCAGCTCGCGGCGGATCCGCTCGGCGGCGTCGGCGGGCGTCCGCGCCAGCTCCAGCCACGGCTCCAGCGGGCGGACGACGTCGATCGACCGCGTCCGCTTCACCTCGGCGCCGGCCTCGGTGGCGAGGTCCGCGATCTGCTTGGCGGTGAGGATGGTGCCGTGCGAGGGATCGCGGAGCCGCTCGATCCGGTCCGGGTCGCCGGCCAGGCCCTCCGGGCGGGCGAGGTCGGCGATGATCAGCGCGGCGCCGGGCCGGCTGACCCGGGCCATCTCCCTCACGACGGCCTCCGGGTCGGCGACCTGGTGCAGCGAGAAGCGCGTCACGACGAGCGTGAACGTCCGGTCGAGGTAGGGCAGCGCGGTGGCGTCGCCGCGGGTGAAGGTGACGTTGGTGACGCCCTGCCGGTCGGCCGCGCGCTTGCCCTCGGCGAGCATCGCCGGGGTGAGGTCGAGGGCGGTGACGTGCCGGACGCGGTGCGCGATCGCCAGGGACACGAGCGCGGTGCCGGCCGCTACCTCCAGGACGTTGTCGTCCAGGTCGAGCTCGGGGTCCATGAAGCGGACGAGGTCGTCGAGGTGCCGGGTGAACGCGACGTTCAGCCTTGGGTCCGCGAACCCGGCCGCCTGCCTGGAGAACTCCCGTACGACCTTCTCGTCATGGGACACCGTCACGTCGCCTCCCTGGATGCGTTCCCCGGATCATCCCTGAAACGGGGTTCGGTGACCAGGGGTGGTGACACCTTTCACTGACGGAGGGTAAGCACGCGCCGCGGCGGCGGTCAGGCGGCGGGGACGGACTCCAGGAGGGCGGCGAGGCCGGCGGCGTCCAGCAGATCCGCCGGCCGGACGGTGGTGTTCGCGGCGACGTAGTGGAACGCGGCGCTGACCTGGTCGACCTCCACGCCCGCGAGCTCCGCCCACGCGAGCCGGTACGCGGCGAGCTGCACGGCGGCGAAGCGGGCGTCGTCGCCGGACGGCGGGCGGCCGGTCTTCCAGTCGACGATCTCGTAGCCGCCGCCGCGCCGCCGGAACACCGCGTCCATCCGGCCGCGGATCAGCCGGTCGCCGATGATGGTCTCGAACGGGACCTCGATGTCGAGGGGCTCGCGGGCCGCCCACTCCGACTCCTCGAACCTCTCCTGCAGGCGGAGCAGGTGCGAGTCGTCGGCGGCGCCCTCGTCGGCGGCGCCGGGCAGCTCGTCGGGGTCGAGGAGGCGCTGCTGCCCCCAGCGGCCCTCCAGCCAGGCGTGGAACGCGGTGCCGCGCCGCGCGTAGGGGGCGGGCGGGCGCGGCATCGGGCGGCGGATCTGCCGGGCCAGCGCGGCGGGATCGCGGGCGAGGGAGACCAGCGACGACACCGACAGGTGCGCGGGCAGCTCGACGAGGAGCCCGTCGCCGCCGCGGCCCCGGTCGCGTTCGGCGAGGAGGAGTTCGACGTCGCGCGCCCACGCCGTCATCCGGCCGCGGTCGGCGTCGGACAGGCCCTCGTCGCCGGCCCACAGCCGGTTCCGTCCGGCCATCGCGTCCTCGACCATGCGGGCGGCCTCGACGACGGCCTCGTAGCGTTCCCGGGCGGACGCGTCGGTCCTGCCGCGCTCGCCCGGCGGAATGGGCCACTGCGCCTCCTCGGGGTCGGCGAGCAGCGGGTTCGTCTCGCCCTCCTCGGGCGGGTCGGCCCACACGGCGACCGTCCCGGCGCCGGCGAGGCAGACCGCGCGGACCTCCTCCAGGAACGGCGACGGGCCGAGCGGGCGCCCCGACGACCCCCACCAGTACCCGGTGGTGATCAGCAGGCTGGACGCGCGCGTCACGGCGACGTACGCGAGGCGCCGCTCCTCGCGCAGGTCGCGCTCGGAGCACGCCCGGTCGAACGCAGCGAGGTCGTCCTTCTCCAGGCCGTTCAGCGGCGGCAGGTCGGCGCGGTCGCCGCGCAGCATGAACGGCAGGACGCGCGGGTTCGCGGTCCAGCGGGTCGCGTTCTGCGGCGGCGACGGGAAGATCGAGCCCTTCGCGGGGCCGCCGTTCTTCTGCGGCACGTACGACAGGCCCGGGACGACGACGACCGGCCATTCCAGCCCCTTGGAGGCGTGGACGGTGAGCAGCTTGACGCTGTTGGTCTCGCCGACGCGGCCCGCCTCCAGCCCGAACTCCTCGGTCTCGGCGGCCTTCAGGTAGGCGAGGAACGCGCCGAGCGTCGGGTCCTCGGCGTCGCCCGCGAAGGTGGCGGCGGCGTCGATGAACGCGTCGAGGTCGGCGCGGGCGGTGACGGGGTCGAGGCCGGACCGGGCGGCGACCTCGATGTCCAGGCCGAGGGCCCGCTCGACCTCGTTGACCAGGTCGGGCAGCGGCAGCCCGACCTGGCTCCGCAGCCCCCGCAGCTCGTCGCGCAGCCGCCGCAGCCGCCCGTACCCCTCGGGCGAGTAGGCCTCGGGCGCGCCGAGGTCGTCGAGCGCGTCGACGAGGCTGCCGGTCTCCTGGTTCAGCTCGCTGACGAGCTGCCGGAGCGGGTCGTCCGCCGCGTCCGGCTCCGCCGCGCCGTCCGGAGCGGCCTGATCGGCCGGATCGGTGTCCTCTGACGGGTCGTCCTCGCCCCGCTCGGGCGGGGTGACGTCGCGGGCGGCCTCCTGCGCCAGCGCCCGCGCGCGGCGTCCGAGCGCGACGAGGTCGCGGGGGCCGAGGCGCCAGCGCGGGCCGGTGAGCAGCCGGGCCAGCGACGCGCCCGCGGTCGGGTCGTGCATGACGCGGAGGGTCGCGACGACGTCCTGCACCTCGGGGACCGTCAGCAGCCCGCCGAGCCCGACGACCTCGACGGGGATGCCGCGGGCCTCCAGCGCGCGCCGGATCAGCGGGAACTGCGACCGCTTCCGGGCGAGGACGGCGACGTCGGAGTACTGGAGCGGCTCGGCCTGGGCGCCGCCGTCCGGCGCGACCGCCGGGTCCCCCGCCATGAGCCCGGCGATGCGCCCGGCGATCCGGTCGGCCTCGTCCTCGACGGTGGCGAACAGCGCGCACTCGACGCGGCCGCGCCCCTCGCGCCCGGCGCCGGGGACGAGCCGCGGCACCGCCCTGGTCTCCGCGCGCAGCTCCTCCTGGATCCGCGCCGCCGCCTCGAGGATCTGCTCGCCGTTGCGGAACGACCTGCTCAGCTGCACGACCGGCGCCGGGACCGGCTTCCGCTCCCCGACCGCCGGCTGGGACGGGAAGTCGTGGGCGAAGCGCAGCAGGTTCCCGGCGCTCGCGCCGCGCCACCCGTAGATCGACTGGCACGGGTCGCCGACGGCCGTCACCGGATGCCCGCCCGCGAACAGCGACTTCAGCAGGACGAGCTGCGCCTGGCTGGTGTCCTGGTACTCGTCGAGCAGCACGACGGAGAACCGGGACCGCTCGATCATCCCGACCTCGGGATGCCTGTAGGCGATGCGGGCGGCGAGCGCCATCTGGTCGCCGTGGTCGATGACCTCCCGGTCGGCCTTCGCCCGCCCGTACTTCTCGATCAGCGGCATGAGCTGCTCGCGGACGGCCTGCCGGGCGAGGATGTCGCGCTGCGCCTTCAGCGGCTTCTTCACCGCCGCGAACCGCTCGTCCAGCCACGCCCCGACCTTCCGGACGTCGTCGGCGGTGCGCAGGTGCTCGGCGAGGTCGCCGGACAGCTCCATGACGGCCTTGGTGACGGTGTCGGGCTGCCACTCGATGCGGTCCATCGGGCCGTCGTAGGCGTCGACGACGCGGGAGCAGATCTGCCACGCGACCGCCGGGGAGATCAGCCGCATCGTCGGTTCGAGGGCCTCGCGCAGCGCGTGGTCGCCGAACAGCCGGGCCGCGTACGAGTGGTACGTCGACACCATCGGCTCGCCGTCGAACAGCGCCTCGCCGCCGAGCCGCTCCAGCTCGTCGCCCGGCAGCACCTCGCGCAGCTTGTCGAGCCGCTTGCGGACGCGCACGCCGAGCTCGGCGGCGGCCTTGCGGGTGAACGTCAGGCCGAGGACGCGCTCGGGCCGGACGAACCCGTTCGCGACCAGCCACACCACCCGCGCGGCCATCGTCTCGCTCTTGCCGGACCCGGCGCCCGCGATGACCGCCATCGGCGCCATGGGCGCCTCGATCACCCGGGCCTGCTCCTCGGTCGGCTCCGGGATCTCCAGCAGCCGGGCCAGCTCTCCCGGCGTGATCACCTCGTCCCCCCGAGCTCGTCGTTGCGCGGGGTGACGACCTGCCGACGCCTCCCGCCCGATTCCGTCGGATCCTAGTCGCCGACCTGCCCGCCCTCGTCGTGGACGGGACAGCAGGAGCGTACGGGACACGTCCGACACTTGTCGTTCGCGCGCGCCTGGAAGACGTCGCTGGCCATCCCGCTCGCGACGACCTCGATCAGCTTCTTCGGCCACTCGGGGTCGGCGTCCTCGGCGGGCGGCGGCTGCTCCTGCTCGCGGGCCTTCGCGGTGAACGCGGCCTTGCCGACCTGGATCAGCTTCGCGCCGCCGGGCTCGATGAGCCCGTGCCGCTCGAACGCGCCGAGCATCACCGCGTACTGGTAGACGCCGAGCTGCGGGTGGCGGGCCAGGTCGTCCTTCGGGACGGCCGTGGACGAGGTCTTGATGTCGATGATGACGGCGCGGCCCTGCTCGTCGCGTTCGGCGCGGTCGATGCGGCCCTTGATGACGACGCGGCCGAGGTCGACCTTGAACGACTCCTCCAGCGCGACGACCTCGTTGGGATTGTCGCGGTGCCAGGCGAGGAACTTGTCGACCATCGCCGTGGCCTGCTCGCGCTGCTTCTCGGAGTACCAGGAGCTGCGGAACTCCAGGTCGTTCCAGATCTGGTCGAGGCGCTCGGCGACGTGCACCTCGGTGACGCCGTCGTCGGCGCCCGCCATCTCGGCGACCGCGTGGATGACCTTGCCCATGGTGCTGAACTCGTTCGGGCCGCCCTCCTGCGCGCCGACCGCCGACGCCAGCAGCCAGCGCAGCCCGCAGGTGGTGAACGCCTCGACCTGCGACGGGGAGATGGTGATCTGCTCGTCGTCGGCGAACGCGGGGCCCTGGTCCGACAGCGCGGTGATCGCGTACCAGTTCTCGGGACGGGCGCCCCGCACGCCCGCGCGCGCGAGGCGGGCGAGGTGCCCGGCGGCGGCGCGGCGCAGCGGCTCGGGGCGGGCCGGGTCCGACACCGCCGACCGCAGATCGGCGACCAGCGCGGACAGCGACAGCCAGCGGGTCTTCTCGTCGAGCTGGGACTGCTCGATCGCGCCGGGCAGCAGCTCGTTGAGGAACCGGGACGGCCGCTCCTCGGTGTCGTCGCCGCCGACCGCCGTCACCACGAGCCGCTTGCGCGCGCGCGTGACCGCGACGTAGAAGAGCCGGCGTTCCTCGTCCAGCATCTTCGCCGCCATGGACGCGCCCGCCGCCGCACTCATCACTCCACCCGGTCCCACCCCCGAGTCGGGCTCCGCGCCCGCCGCGTGCTCGATCAGCTCCTCGACGCCCAGCAGCGACCCGCGCAGCCGCACGTCCGGCCACACGCCCTCCTGGACGCCCGCGACGATCACGACGTCCCACTCCAGGCCCTTCGACCGGTGCGCGGTGAGGATCCGCACCGCCTCGCCCTCCGGCGCCTGCTCGGCGAGCGTGTCCCCGGCGATCTCCTGCGCGGCGATGTCGTCGACGAACAGCTCCGGGCCCGCCTGCGGCAGCCGGTCGACGAACCGGGCCGCGTGGTCGAACAGCGCGACGACGGCGTCCAGGTCCCGGTCGGCGGACGCGCCGCGCGTCCCGCCCTTGACGCTCTGCTCCAGCAGGACGTCCGCCTGCCCGCTCTCCTGCCACACCGCCCACAGCACGTCCTCGGCGGACCCGCCGTCGTGGACGCTGCGCCGCGCCACGTCGATCAGGTTCGCGATCCGCTCGGCGGGGGCACGCACCTTCTCGTGGACGAGCACCAGCTCGCGCGGGTCGTTCACGGCCGCGACGAGCAGCTCGCCCAGCGGCCGCTGCCCGCCCGACAGCTCTTCGAGGTCGCGCAGGGCGCGCTTGAGGCGCCGCATCGCGAGGGCGTCGGCGCCGCCGAGCGGGCCGGTGAGCAGGTCCTCCGCGACGACCTCGTCCAGGTAGCCCTTCTTCAGCGCGGCCCGCAGCAGCACCAGGAACGGCCGGACGGCCGGCTCCTGCATCAGCGGCACCTCGTCGCCCGCGACGACGACCGGGACGCCCGCCTGCGCCAGCGCCCGCCGCAGCACCGGGACCTGCCGGACCGCGCTGCGCACCAGCACCGCCATCCGTGACCACGGCACCCCGTCGAGAAGGTGCGCGCGCCGCAGCTCGTCCGCGACCAGCGCCGACTCCTGGCTCTCCGAGTCGGCGATCACAGCGCGGACCTCGCCCTCTTCGGCCTCGTCCGGCGTGAGGAGGGCGCGGTGCTCGGCGGCGCCCGCCGTACCGGCGGGCAGGCGGCGCGCGATCCGCCGGGACGCCTCCAGGATCTCCGGGCCCATGCGGCGGCAGGTGCGCAGCGCCACCACCGGCGCGGGCCGGCCGTCCAGCGTGCGGAAGCGGTCCGGGAACTCCTGGATCCCGCGCACGTCCGCGCCCCGGAACCCGTAGATCGACTGGTCGGGGTCGCCGACCACGACCAGGTCGCGGCCCTCCCCCGCCAGCAGGTGCAGCAGCGCCTCCTGCGCGGGGTCGGTGTCCTGGTACTCGTCCACGAACACCGCGTCGTAGGCGTCGCGCTCGCGGATCCGGACCTCCTCGTCGGCGAGCATCCCGGCGGCCATGTAGATCAGCTCGCCGTAGTCGTAGGTGGGGACGGGGTCCAGCGCGAACCGCTCGACGTACCGCTCCATGAACGCGCCGATCGCGGGCCAGTCGTCGCGTCCCCGGATCCGCCCGAGCGCGACCAGCTCCTCGGCGGTGAACCGCCGCTCGACGGCCCGCAACGTGAAGTCGCGCAGCTCCTCGGCGAACCCGCGCGTCGCCAGCGCCGCCCGCAGCCGCTCCGGCCAGTCCCGCGCGCCGTCCGCCAGCTCGCCTTCGAGCAGCCGCCGCACCTCCAGCAGCTGCTCCGGCCCGGACAGCAGCCGCGGCGCGGGCTCCTCGTTCAGCACCGCGTCCCGGCGGAGCAGCGCGTACGCGTAGCTGTGGAACGTCAGCGCCAGCGGCGTCCGGGTCGTGCGGTGCAGCCGCCCGGTGATCCGCTGCCGCAGCTCCCCGGCCGCCTTGCGGCTGAACGTGAGCACCAGCACGCGCTCGGGGTCGACGCCGCGGTTCTCGATCCGGTCGACGACCGCCTCGACGATCGTCGTGGTCTTCCCGGTGCCCGGCCCGGCCAGCACCAGCATCGGCCCGCCCGCGTGCTCCACGACCCGCCGCTGCCGCTCGTCGAGGACGGGCGGGACGGCGCGCGCGGGGCCCGCGCGGCGGACGAGACGGTAGGAAGCAGGCGGCACAACAGTTCATTGGAGCAGATCACCGAGGCTCCTCGGACCACAACGGGCGCATGTCGCGAAGGTGACGCGCGGAGAGCGCGCGGGACACGGGACTCGGCAGCCTGCACAAACGCGGGCCCGCCGCGATGTGCGCTCTTCCGTTGCGGTCCACGCAACCGATCATGGAGAGTCGCGGCACCCCCGTGCACGGAACGCGGACGGCCGCGTCCCGGGGAGGTGGGAGGTTTCGCCCCTTGTCGCCTGCGCACTGGATCTATCTCCTGGGCCTCGCCGCCCTCATCGCCACCGTGGTGGCGCGCAAGAACGTCGTGGGTCTCGCCGTCTGCGGGACGTTCGTCACGGCACTCGTCTACAGCGGCAGCGTCACGACCGGGATCGCGGCGGTGTTCAACGCCGGGATCGTCGCGGCCCGCGAACTGCTGCCGATCTTCCTCATCATCGCGATCGTCACCGCGATGCTCGGCGCCATGCGGGGGCTCGGCGCCGACCTGATGATGGTGCGGCCGCTGCAGCGGTTCGTCCGCAACGGGCACCTGGCCTACCTGGTGCTCGCCGTCGTCACCTACCTGCTGTCGATGTCGTTCTGGCCGACGCCGGTGCTGCCGCTGATCGCGGCGATCCTGCTGCCGGCGGCGGTCCGGGTCGGGCTGCCGCCGCTCGCCGCCGCCATCGCGATCGCGATCACCGGGCAGGGCATGGCGCTCAGTTCCGACTACATCATGGGCGTCGCGTCCGGGCTGTCCGCGCAGGGCGCGCACGTGCCCGCGGGCGCGATCGCCGACCGGGCGCTCATCATCTCGCTCATCGCGGGCGTCGTCGCGCTCGCCGTGTCCTACCTGCGCGACGTCCGCACCAAGCTGCTCGACCCGGTGGTGGCGGCGGCCGCCACCCTCGACCTCGCCGCCGCGGGGGACGGCGACCTCCGCGCCGAGACGCACGGCGAGGCCCGCCGGGCGGCCTCCGGCGGCGGGGACGGCGGGAGCGACGCCGCCGGCG
>NZ_JBEYYT010000106.1:0-25925 GCF_040645715.1 Spirillospora sp. NPDC046719
CCCGGCACACCCCCCATCTCGTCTCGAGCTGCCCGCCCCCCACCTGTACACCCATCCCCCTCCCCCCTCCACTCGGCCGCGCCCCCACCAATCGCGGCGCCCGCAACTGGAGCCGCCGTGCTTCGTCCGCGCTGAGCTCTGCCTCGACCACGTCCGCGATGCTAGGCCACAACACCGACAAAACCACATTGCCGGTAACCCGACCCCGCCGCCAGCCCATTCCTGCAAGCCGCCCAAGCCGTCGGTGCCCACCCCCTCTCGGCCGGTGTGGCCGCCGGTCAGGTGACGAGGCGGCCCGCCGGTAGCCCACGCCGAATCGGGCGGCGTGGCCTTCCCAGTTAGCCGCGCCCCGTCGGTGACGCTGCCACCGGTCAAATGACCCGGCCCTCGCCGGGTAGGCCGCGCCGTGCCGGTGACGCTGCCGACGGTCAGATGACACGGCCCCCGCCGGTAGCTCACACCGAATCGGGTGGCATGGCCTTCCCGGTAGCCGCGCCCCGTCGGTGACGCTGCTACCGATCAGATGGCGCGGCCCCCGCCGGGAAAGCCACGCCGAATCGGTGGTGTGGCTTTCCCGGTGGCCGCGCCGTGTCGGTGGTGCGGCCACCGGTCGGGTGCTGCGGCGCCTCGGGTCAGGTGATCTCTAGGAGCTTCTCGCGGACGGCGTAGACGACCGCTTCCATGCGCGAGTGGAGCTGGAGCTTCTCCAAGATGTTGCGGACGTGGTTCTTCACCGTGTTCTCGGAGATGAACAGCTCCCGCGCGATCTCCCGGTTGCCGAGGCCGCGGGCGACGAGCCGGAGCACCTCCATCTCGCGCTCGGTGAGGCGGGGCGCGGGGACCTGCTGGGTGCGCTCCTCGCTCCGCTTGGCGAGCGAGGCGAACTCGGTGATCAGCTTGGACGCCATCGACGGGCTGATCAGCGACTGCCCGCCGTGCACCGCGCGGACCGCCTGCGGGACCTCGTCGATCGAGATCTCCTTGAGCAGGTAGCCGCTGGCCCCCGCCTTGATCGCTTCGAAGAGGTCCTCCTCCTCGTCGCTGATCGTCAGCATCACGATCTTGGCGCTGGGCGCGGCGTCCTTGATCGCCGTGCACGCCTCGATGCCGCTGCGGCGGGGCATCCGGATGTCCATCAGCACCACGTCGGGCAGCAGGTCGCCGGCCATCTCGACCGCCTCGTGGCCGTCGCCGCCCTCGCCGATGACCTCGATGTCGTCCTCGGCCTGCAGCACCATCTCCAGGCCTCTGCGGAACAGCGCGTGGTCGTCGACGATGAGCACGCGGATCGGGTCGGCCGCATCGCCCGGCCGCGCGGCCCGCCGCTCGGCGGGGGTGGCGGCGGCGCCGCCCTGCCGGGGCACCGTCACGGCTTCGCGAGCCTCGGGATTCTCGCTCACCTGAGTCGCGGCGTGGAGGAGACGCCGCTTCCCCCCTTCACTGTCAGTGATCTGAAACTACCGGAGGGTCGGGGCTCCAGGGTCGCCCCCCGGAGTTCTTCGCCGGGTCCGGGGTGGCCCCGGGACGAACGGGGTCGGGGCCGCGCCGGCGTGACACCGGCGGCGGCAACGCCCCTCAGCCCCTACGTTACGGGGTTTTCCGCCGTTCCCAGCGTCTCGCGGGGCCGACGTCTCCTGACAAAAATCCGGAACGCCGGCCGGCCCGGACGCCCCGCGTGGCCCCACGGGGTGCGCGGGCCGGCCGGCGCCGTACCGATTCCGGCGCCGTATGCGCGCCGCCGGGCGCCGTTCCTCACTCCTCGACGAGTCTGATCACTCCGTAGTCCCAGCCCCTCCGCCGGTAGACGACCGAGGGGTGCCCGGTGGCCTTGTCGCGGTAGAGGAAGAAGTCGTGTCCCACGAGCTCCATCTCGAAGAGCGCCTGCTCGATGCCCATCGGCTCGGCCTTGTGGAACTTCTCGCGGACGACGACGGGCCCGTCGCCCTCCATCGGGATCGGGACGATGCTCTCGTCCACCTGGGCCCCGGGCCCCGCGGCGCCGGTCTCCTCCTCGGCGACCGCCGTGGCCGTACGCGTGCCGCTGGACGCGGGCTCGGGCACGGGAGCGGTCAGCGGCGCCGGTTCGGGGAGCGGTTCCATCGTGGCGAGCTTGGCGCGGCCCTTGCCTCCGTGCGCCTTGCGGCGCCCGCAGTCGCGGCGCAGCCGCGACTCCAGCTTGTCGAGCGCCAGGTCGAGCGCGCCGTAGCGGTCGTCGGCGGCGGCCTCGGCCCGGATCACCGGGCCACGTGAGCGGATCGTGAGCTCCACTCGTTCGCGCTGGTCGGCGAGCCGCGGGTTGCGTTCCTCGGACACCTCCACATCCACGCGGATGACCTTCTGGTCGAGCCGCTCGATCTTGGTCAGTTTGCTGTCGACGTGCCGACGGAACCTGTCGTTGACCTCGGTGTGCCGGCCCCTCACGATGATGTCCACGCGGGACCCCCCTTCTCCCGGTTGCGATTCACGCCCGGTTCGGGACCCCTGTTGGCCCCGTACGGGCACCAGAGCACGGTGGGTCGCACCCGCCCGGCCGACCTGGTCTTCGTCCCCACATCCGCCTGCTGAGGGGCTCGCGGCGCTCTCGCCACTACTGCCCTTCTCCCGGTTCGGGGGATGTCGGATCCCTCGACGGGGCAGGACTTACCTCTAAGGCGCACCGTGATCGGTCGACGAGAAGTCGCCTTACGTGGGCCGTTTCGCCTGCGCCTGGCATCGGCTAGCCGGATCGTCTGCCGTGCTCCTGACGAGCACTGCGATCCGACGCAACCACGGACCCGGGCGGGTGCCATGTCAGGAACGCTAACCCCTTACGCCACGAATGTCAGGGGGGTGAGGCGAGGAAAAACTCACTGAACGTCATCGAGAGCCGCCGCTGCGCCGTCCCCAGGCCCGCCTCCGCCAGGCGCCGGAGGCCCCAGAGGCCCCTGGTGCCGGGCGGTTCGGGCGTTCGTGACCCGCAGGTCAGGCCCTCCTCTCCGCCGGGTGAGTTTGAGAAATCTCTACTCCCGTCATGAAGCGATGTGATCCGAATTACCCCTTCTGTCCGCCGAACGGCGCCCGGCGCCGCCTGAGGACGCGGCTACGTTAGGTAGCTAGCTGCCTTCCTAGCCCGCCGACGTGAAGAAAGTCACCGCCCGGACCGGGCACGGCCGTCACGATCATCGACCCCGCGCGGCGTCTCCCACGGCGGCGTCTCCCGCGCGGCGTCTCCGTCGCGATCACCATTCTCGGCGCAGCGGGGTCGCCGCTACGGTGGCCGCTGCGGCGACGTCGGCGCCCGCCTCCCGTAGTGCGCGTGCCGCCTCGGCCAGCGAGGCGCCGGTCGTGACCACGTCATCGACCAGGACGACCCGTCGTCCGGCGAGAGGGGCTCGCGCGACCGCCTCCAGCGCGCCGTTCAGGTTCTCCCGGCGCGCCTTCGCCCCGAGCCCGGCCTGGTCGGCGACCCGCCGGCACTGGCGCAGCCCGCCCAGCGCGACCACCGGGACGCCGCCCGCCCGCAACCGGTGCACGGCCACCGCCACGGCCTGCCTCATGGGATCGTGCCCGCGCCGCCGTGCCGCTCCCCGGCGCGATGGCACCCACACGATCGGAATCGGTTCCGTTGTCGAGGCTGCCGTCGTCGTCGCCGACGCTGCCGAGGTCGCAGAGGGTGTCGTGGCTTTCGAGGCACTGCGCGGCGGGTCTGGGCCGCGCGGCGGGCTCGGCTCGCCTGGCGAATCGGGCTGACGCAGCGGGGCTGGGCCGCGCGGCGGGTCGGGTTGGCGGAGCGGGCCGGGTGCCCGGGGGTCTGGTAGGGCCGCGTCCACCGCTCTGGCCAGGCCCTCGCCGAGCGGGGTGGCCAGGGCCGTCCTGCCGTGCTCCTTGTAGGCCGAGAAGATCTTCTGGACGGCGCCCTCGTAGGCGGCGACCGTCCACGGGGGCGGGACGCCCGGGGGCGCCGGACGCGCCGGACGGGCGGGCCCGTACAGCGGCGCGGCGCAGGAGCCGCAGAGCAGGCCGGGCTCGCCGCCGCAGCCCGCGCAGATCTCGGGCAGCAGGAAGTCGATCAGATCGCCGAGGAAGCTCATGACCTCGACGATGGCCGCCGGACCCGGCGGCCGGAAGCCCTCCGCCGAATTGTGGATAACCGCGCGGGCTCAGTGCGCGTAGCTGGGGTCCCGGGCCGCCGTCGGGCAGATCCACTGGCTGTACGAGGTGACGGGCGGGCGCTGGCGGCACACCTGGTCCTTGCCCGACGACCAGGTCCCGATCAGCACCGGGGACCCCGGGGCCGCGGCGATGGTGCGGGGCTCGCCGAGCGCGCCGACGCCCAGGGACGTGATGGCGCTTCCGCTCACGGGCATCAGGTACGGCAGCGTCTGGGAGTCGCGCTTGGCGCGGCCGAGGACGGCGAGGGTGTCGTAGTCGCGCCACGCCAGGTCGACGGCGTCCTGGAGTTCGGACGAGACGGGCAGGAACGACCCCACGTCCAAAGACCCGTCAGGGGCGGTGGCTATCCGGCCCATCTGGACCTCGGGGCGCCCGTCGATCCCGACGATGACGGCGGTACGGACACCGTCCCGCGCCACGCGGAACGCCAGCACCTGCCGTCCGCCGAGGCCCCAGTGGCCGGCCTTCACCGGCGCCTTGCCGGGACGGCGGACCCACAGCCACGACGCCTTACGGGTGCTCTCCACCGTCCACAGGGTGCCGTCACGGCTCCACGAGGGCGCGGTGAAGCGCGCGCCCTTGTGGGCGTTCAGCAGGACGTGAAGGGCCGGGCTGCCCGCGACGGGCCCCGCGGTGACGAGCTGGGTGCCGTCCGTGCTGAGCCCCGCCAGCTCCTGGTAGTTCGGTGATACGGCCGGGTGGGACAGCCGTCCGGCGGCGCCGGTGACGACGGGCTGTGCGCGGTCGCCCTGGAGGGTGCCGAGGAAGCCGGCGGTGCCGGCGACGTAGGCGGTCTGGCGGACCTGCTCGTCGGGGTCCTGGCCGTCCGGGGAGTTCCCGTCCCAGGAGTGGACGGACTGCGTGGCGTCGGAGCCCTGCGGCGTCACGGTCTCCCCGTCGATCTCCAGCCGCCAGCGCTTGATCTCCGAGAGCTGCCGCAGCGTCCAGCTGAGCTGGGCCGACATGCGCTCCACGTTGCCGCCGCGGGCGTCCTGGCTGAGGTCGACGATCGCGACGTCCTTGTCGATGCGGACGCTGCCGCCGCGCAGCCTGGTCCCCTTGGGGAACGCGCTCTGCACGGCCCCGTTGAGCCAGGACGTGGGGCCGGACAGGAGCGCCTGGACGAGCTGGGTGGGGAGCGTCTCGCGGTCCACCACCGGCAGGAAGATGCCGTTGGGGACGAGGGTGTGCTCGTCAGGGGCGAAGAAGTACAGGTTGACGGTGCGCATGGCGCGCTCGACGTCGTCCTTGGTGAGGAACAGGCCGGCCTTGTCGTTGCCGGGGAGCCCGGTGATGCGCCAGACGCCCTGTTGGGTCTTGGCCAGTTGGAAGTCGGCTTCGACGCTCTTGGGCGCGGCGGTGTACTGGCCGTCGGAGTCGATCGTGCCGAGCTGGTCGCCGGTGACGTGCACGGTGGCCTGGTTCGCGGACGTCTGGTCCACGTGGGAGTCGACCGTGCGGCTCGACAGGACGTCCACGTACGGCCTGAGGCCGGGGTCCCAGGCGTTGGGGGTGCTCAGGTACTCCTTGGCGACCTTGTGGCCGTCGTCGAAGCTCGCGGAGGCGGTGAGGAAGCCGGAGACGAGCTGGGTGGGCCCCCAGTCGGGCTGGGGGCTGACGGGGATGAGGCGGACGTACGGGTCGTCCACGCGTTCGGCCTTCTCGGCGGGCTTGCCGGTGACGACCTGGCCGCCCGTGGGCACGTTGGCGCATCCGGCCGCGCACAGGACGAGCACGGCCGCGACGGCGACGGCGGGCCGCATCCGCCTGGTCTGGAGGCGCCGCGCCGGGCGGCGGTCGCCGGTCAATCCCCCGCCTCCAGTTCGGCGAAGAGGGGGCGCGCGTCGCCGGCCCCGGGCGGGACGAGCGGGAGGGGCGATCCGCGCAGTTCGGCTCCGGCGACGCGGGGCAGCGACAGGCGGAACTGGGAGCCGACGCCGGGTTCTCCCCACGCCTGCAGCCATCCGCCGTGCAGCTGCGCGTCCTCGCGCGAGATGGACAGCCCGAGCCCCGTGCCGCCGGTAGTGCGCGCGCGGGCGGGATCCGCGCGCCAGAAGCGGTCGAAGACCATCTGTCCCTCCCCCGGTTTGAGGCCGACGCCGTGGTCCCGCACGGCGACGGCGACGGCGTCGCGGTCGGCGGCCACCGACACCACGATGTCCTCGCCCTCGCCGTGCTCGACGGCGTTGACGACGAGGTTGCGCAGGATGCGCTCGACCCTGCGCCGGTCCACTTCGGCCATGCAGGGCTCGCCGGGGAGCTGCAGGACGACCTTGCTGCCCTTGCGCTCGGCGAGCCCCTGGATGTCGCCGACGACGCGCAGGACCAGATCGCGCATGTCGAGCGATTCCGCGTCGAGCGTGGCGGCGCCGGCGTCGTGGCGGCTGATCTCCAGCAGGTCGGCCAGCAGCGACTCGAACCGTTCGAGCTGGCTCTGCAGGAGCTCCGCGGACCGCCCCACGGCGGGGTCGTCGAAGGTGTCGCGGTTCTCGTAGAGCATGTCGGCCGCGATCCTGATCGTGGTCAGGGGCGTGCGCAGCTCATGGGAGACGTCGGAGACGAACTGGCGCTGCAGCTGCGACAGGTCCTCCAGTTCGCCGATCTTCTCCTGGAGGTTGGCGGCCATGTCGTTGAAGGAGCGGGCCAGGCGCGCCAGATCGTCCTCCCCGCGCACGCGCATGCGCTCTTCGAGCCGTCCTGCGGCGAGCCTCTGCGCCCCCTGCGCGGCCAGGCGCACCGGGATGACGACCTGGCGTGTCACCAGTGAGGCGATGGCGGCCAGGAGGAGCACCAGGACGACGCCCACGCCGACCATGGAGCGGCTGACGTTGGTGAGGGTCTTCTGCTCCTGCTCCAAGGGGAACAGGTAGTACAGCTCGAACTGGCCGGACTTGCCGCCCACGATGAGGCCGCGTTCGGACGGGTGCCCTCCGACATAGGTGAGCTTGCCGTAGGTGTAGGCGCGCGCTCCGGCGGGAGCATGCTTCAGCTCGTCCCGGAGACGCTTGGGGACGCTCTCCTTACGGAGCTCGTTGGTGGCGTACCCGTCGAAGTACTCGGCGGTGGTGTCGCGTATGTACACCTCGTACAGGCCGGACGGGCCGCTGCGCGCCTTGAGGCGGTTCACCACGGCGTTGAGGCGGCTGCCGTCCTCGGCGGCCGGCGACGTGCTGTTGCCCAGGTCCCGCTGGACCTGCGCCAGGCCCTCGTCCAGCTGGAGGCGGGCCGCCTTGACCTTGCCGTCCATGAGCGCGGTCGACACCTGCTGCATGAGGAACACGCCCAGGATGGCCACCACGATCGCCGAAATGAACAGCGTCGAGGTGACCACCCGTACCTGGATGGAGCGGCGCCACCGCATGTACGCGCGGCTGGCCGTTCCGCGCAGGACGCGCCGCAGCGCCAGCAGGCCGCGCCGCGCGAACCGCTTCGCCCTCGACATGTCGGCCTTCACGAGGGGTCCTGGGGGCGGGGCGGTGTGGCGGTCATCGGCGTGCCGTTCCGGCTGTCACGAGGGGCGCGGGACCGGGGGGTCAGGCGGGCCCGGCCTTGTAGCCGACGCCGCGCACGGTGACGACGATCTCGGGCCGCTCCGGGTCCTTCTCGATCTTGGCGCGGAGCCGCTGGACGTGGACGTTGACCAGGCGGGTGTCGGCGGCGTGCCGGTACCCCCAGACCTGCTCCAGCAGGACCTCGCGGGTGAACACCTGGCGGGGCTTGCGGGCCAGTGCGACGAGCAGGTCGAACTCCAGCGGGGTCAGCGGGATGTGGCGGTCGGCGCGCTTCACCGAGTGCCCCGCCACGTCGATGGTGATGTCCCCTATCTGCAGGGTCTCGGGAGCGGGCTCGTCGGTGCGGCGCAGGCGCGCGCGCACACGGGCGACCAGTTCCTTGGGCTTGAACGGCTTGACGATGTAGTCGTCGGCGCCCGATTCGAGGCCGAGGACGACGTCGACGGTGTCGCTCTTGGCGGTCAGCATGACGATCGGCACACCGGACTCGGCGCGGATCTGCCGGCAGACGTCGATGCCGTCGGCGCCCGGCAGCATCAGGTCCAGCAGCACCAGGTCGGGCCGGGTCTCCCGGAACGCCTCGAGCGCCTTGTCGCCGTCGTGGACGAACGACGGCTCGAAGCCCTCGCCCCTCAGCACGATGCCGAGCATCTCGGCGAGCGCGAGATCGTCGTCGACGACCAGTACACGTCCTCTCATGGCCCTCATCGTCACAAAGTCGGGGTTCGGTGGAGTGGGGTGAGACGCTCCGGCCCCACCTCGCCAGGGAGAGATATGCCTTGGCGTGCCAGGTTACCTGCGTTTGCCTCGTACATGACTCCTCCATGCGTCCGGTGGCCGGCCCCTGACGCGCGCCAGGGCGTGACATGGCAGTAGGCCCGCCTTATGCGCGCCTTATGCGTCACCCCATACAAGGGCGGGATTGTAAACGGGACTCCCGAAACACATGCCAGGTTGTCCGGGATCGGAAGCTTTCGTCCCTGTGCGCGCCCGTCAGGGCGCAGATCGGCACCGACCGGGCCCGTGTCGGCATATGCGGCGGCTCGCCCGTGACAGGATGACCTGACCGGCGGCCGCGGCCACCATGGGCCGTCCACGCCGGGACACCCCCCGCCGAAGATCGCAGGGAGCCGACATGCCGGGACCGGACGGCTGGGACGACGACGCGGACGCCGACGTCCCGTTCCGCCCCATGTCCATCTCGGAGATGCTGGACGGGTCGATCGCCGGGATCCGACGCCGGCCCCGCACGGCCCTCGGCGTCGCCCTGGCGTTCAGCGCGGTGACCCAGGTGGCGAGTTCCGTCGCCGCCTACTTCTTCATCGGCAACGAGGCGCGCGACGAGGTCACGCCCGGGGTCCTGCTGCGGTCGTTCGGGGCGCAGATGACCCTCGCCGTCATGGGGCTGGTGCTGTCGGCCTACGGGATCCTGGTCTTGTCGGGGCTGCTCGCGCCGATCCTGGGGCGCGAACTGGTGGGGCTGCCCATCGCGCCCAGGCAGGCGTGGCGCGACGCACGGCCGCGGCTGGGCCGGCTCGCCGGAACGGCGGCCGTGGTGCTGCTGGTGCCGCTCGCCGCGATGGTGGCGCCGATCATTCCGTTCATCCTGCTGGTGGCGTCCGGTGCGCATCCTGCGCTGGGCGTACTGGCGGCGGTCATCGGTTTCCCCGTCGGCATAGCGCTGATGGTGTGGTCGTACATCCTGCTGGTGCTGGCCGTACCGGCGGTGGTGCTGGAGCGTACGACCGTCGTCGGCGCGCTCAGGCGGGCCCGGGTGCTGTCCAAGGGCCGGTGGTTCCGCACGTGCGGGACGCTCCTGCTGGCGATCCTCATCACGGTGTTCATGGGGTTCTTCGCTCTGCGGATCCCGTTCCTGGTCATCCAGCTGATCTTCTTCGGGCTCGGCTCGGACGGCGGCTCGACGGTCGGCGCGCTGGCGGTCGACACGGCGGGCCGGATCATCAGCTGGGCGGTGGTGCTGCCGTTCGACGCCGGCGTCATCGCGTTGCTCTATATGGACCGCCGTATGCGCCGTGAGGGTCTCGACCTCGACCTGCGTACGCGGGGACGGTCCGCCGCCGCGGTGGCGGCGGCCGGATCCGGCCGTGACGGCAGTGGCGCTAGTGGCGGTAGTGACGGCGACGGAGATGGCGAGGGGAACGGCCGGGCGGACGGCGACGACGGGGAGGGCTTCATCGACCTGTGGCGGCCCCGCCGTGTAGGGGCCTGGCAGGGAACCGGAACGGAAGCGGGGGCGCGCCGGTGATGCTCGACCCGATCGGCCGCGACGAGGCCCGCGACATGGCGCGCCGTGAGCTGGACAAGCAGATCTACCAGCGGGACAAGCCGTCCTGGCTGGAGCGTGTGTGGGAACGCTTCTCCGACTGGCTCCAGAAACTGTTCAGCCACGCCTCCCATCCGAACGCGCACGGCAGCGGCGGCGGATGGGTCTCCATAGTCGTCATCGTGGTGATCGCACTGGTGGCGGTCGGCCTGGTCGTGTGGCTCATGTGGGGCCGCCGGAACCCGCGTTCCAGGAAGGACCCGCTCCTGGAGGACAAGCCGTCGACCGCTCTCGACCACCGGGAGGCCGCGGAACGGCTCGCGGCCGAGGGGCAGTGGGCCGAGGCCATCCGGGAGAGGCTCCGCGCCATCGCCCGCGACCTGGAGGAGCGCGCGGTGCTCGCCCCGCGGCCCGGCCGGACGGCGGACGAGCTGGCGGCGGAGGCGGGCGAGGCCGTGCCCGAGCTGGCGGACGCGCTGCGCGCCGGCGTACGGGTGTTCGACGACGTCTGGTACGGCGACCGTCCCGGCACGGCCGAGCGGTACGCGCAGGTCAAGGAGCTCGACGAGCGGCTGCGCGCGGCGCGTCCGAAGCCGCTGGAGTCCGACGGCCTCACGCCCGCGGGCGTCGGCGCCGACGATCCGGACGGAGGCCAGCGATGGTGATCCAGTCGCCGGCGCGCGCGCAGGAGGCGGGCAGCGGCGAGGCGTCCGCCCGGCAGGTCGCCGGGCGCCGCTGGCGGTCGGCGCGCGGCGTGGTGGCGGCGCTGCTCGCTATGGCGGTGATCGCGGTCATCCTGGCCGCGCTGCGCCCGTCCGGCTCGCCCGAACGGCTCGACCCCACCTCCCCCAAGAGGGACGGCTCGCGCGCGCTCGCGGAGATCCTCAAGCAGCACGGGACGCCCGTCGCGGTGGCGAGGCACGCCGCTCAGGCCGTCGACCAGTCCGGCCCCGGCACCGTCATGGTGGTCACGCGGAGCGAGCGGCTCACCGAGAACGACATCGATCGCATGCGGGGCGCGCAAGGGGCGCTGCTGCTGGTCGAGCCCACGGCGCCGGTGCTGGAGGCCCTCGCGCCCGGCGTCGAGATCGAGAACACCAGCTTCGCCGGCACGGGCGACCCCGGATGCCCGCTGCCCGCCGCCACGCTGGCGGGCGCGGTGACGTTCGGCCAGTCGCAGACCTACGCCGTGTCCGGCAACGCCGTCACCTGCTACGAGGTGGACCACGAGGCACGCCTCGTGCAGGTGCAGGACGGTCCGAGGACCGTCACCGTGCTGGGCTCCAGCACGCCGCTCACCAACCAGCACCTCGCGGAGGAGGGCGACGCGGCGCTGCTGATGAACCTCGCGGGGGCGGGCCAGTCCGTGGTGTGGCTGGCCCCCGACCTCCCCACCGAGGGCGCCGGCGCGGGGCAGGAGTCGCTCACCGACCTGCTGCCGTTCGGCGTCAAGCTGTTCTTCCTGGAGCTGATCGTCGCCGTCGTCCTGGTGGCGCTGTGGCGGGGGCGGCGGCTCGGCCCGGTGGTGGCCGAGGCGCTGCCCGTGGTCGTGGGCGCCGCGGGGTGCGGCGGGGGGGGCGGGGGGGGGGGCGCGGGGGGGCGGCCGGGTGGGGGCCGGGGGGCCGCCGGGGCTGCTCGGCGCGGGGGCCGGGGGGCCGGGGCGCGCGCCCGTGACCCGGCCGCCCCGCCCCCGGGACCGGGCCGCGGACGCGCTGCGCTCCGGCGCCCGCGAGCGCATCGTCCCGCTCCTCGGCCTGCCGCGCACCAGCGCGCAGGACCCCGCGGCCGCGCAGGAGATCGTCGCGGCCGTGGCCCGCCGGACCGACCGCGGCGAGGAGTACGTCGGCGCGGCCCTGTACGGTCCCGAACCCGTGGACGACGCCGGGCTGATCGCCCTCACCTCCGTCCTCGACGACCTGGAAAGGCAGGTACGCCAGTCGTGAACCACCCTGTTGACCTCGGGAAGGACGACGCGCCCGGCCCGGTGCCGGGCGACGCCCCGCCGGGCGCCGGGGGCATGTCCGAGGAGACCCTGCGGCAGGCCGAGACCGCCCGCGCGGCGCTCGCGGCCCTGCGCGGCGAGGTGGCCAAGACGGTCGTCGGCCAGGACTCGGTGGTGACGGGGCTCGTCATCGCGCTGATGTGCCGCGGCCACGTGCTGCTGGAGGGCGTCCCCGGAACCGCCAAGACGCTGCTCATCAAGACGCTGTCGCGGGCCCTCGACCTCGACTTCAAGCGCGTCCAGTTCACCCCCGACCTGATGCCGGGCGACGTGACCGGGTCCCTGGTGTACGACAACCGGACCGCGGAGTTCGAGTTCCGCGAGGGCCCGGTCTTCACCAACCTGCTGCTCGCCGACGAGATCAACCGCACCCCGCCGAAGACGCAGGCGTCGCTGCTGGAGGCGATGGAGGAGCGGCAGGTCTCGGTGGAGGGGACGGCCCGCGCCCTGCCGGACCCGTTCGTGGTGTGCGCGACGCAGAACCCGATCGAGTACGAGGGCACGTACCCGCTGCCCGAGGCGCAGCTCGACCGGTTCCTGGTGAAGCTGACCGTGCCCGTCCCCACCCGGGACGAGGAGATCAGGATGCTGCAGCGGCACGCCGCGGGGTTCGACCCCCGCGACCTGTCGGAGGTGAAGGCCGTGGCGGGCGCCGCGGAACTGGCCGCCGGGCGCGCCGCGGTCCGGGCGGTGCACCTGGACCCGAAGGTCGCCGCGTACGTCGTGGACCTGTGCCGCGCCACGCGCCAGTCCCCGTCGCTCCAGCTGGGCGTCTCCCCGCGCGGCGCCACCGCGCTGCTGGCCACCTCGCGCGCGTGGGCGTGGCTGTCCGGCCGCGACTACGTGACGCCGGACGACGTGAAGGCGCTGGCCCGCCCGACGCTCCGGCACCGCGTGCAGCTGCGCCCCGAGGCGGAGCTCGAGGGCGCGACGGCCGACGGGGTGCTGGAGGGCATCCTCGCCCACGTCCCCGCCCCGCGCTGATGGCGCTCACTGGACGCCTGGGGCTGCTGGCGCTGCTCGGCGCGGTCGCACCGGTTCTGCTGCCGAGCTGGTGGACGCTCCTCGCGGTGTGGGGCGTCCTGCTGCTCGGCGTCGTGGTGGACCTCGCCCTGGCCGGCAACGTGCGGGCGCTGCGCTTCCACAGGTCGGGCGACACCAACGTCCGTCTCGGCGAGACGGCCCAGGTGGCGCTGATCGTGGAGAACCTCGGCCGGCGCCGACTCAAGGCGCGGCTGAGGGACGTGTGGCCGCCCAGCGCGGCCGCCGCGCCCCGGACGGTGCGCGTGGACGTCCCGGCCGGGGAGCGCCGCCGCGTCGACATGACGCTGACGCCGACGAGGCGCGGCGACCGCCGCGCCGTGACCGTCGTGGTCCGGTCGGTGGGGCCGCTGGGGCTGGCCGCCCGGCAGCTGTCGCGGCCCGCGCCCTGGACGGTGCGCGCGCTGCCCGCGTTCCCGTCGCGCCGCCACCTGCCCGCGAAGCTGGCGCGCCTGCGGGAGCTGACGGGCGCGCACGTCGCGCTCATCCGCGGCCAGGGGACCGAGTTCGACTCGCTGCGCGAGTACGTCGACGGCGACGACGTCCGCTCGATCGACTGGCGGGCCACCGCGCGGCGCGCGGACGTGGTGGTCCGGACGTGGCGTCCCGAGCGCGACCGCCGGATCTACCTGGTGCTGGACACGGGCCGCACGTCCGCGGGCCGGGTCGGGGACATCCCGCGCCTGGACTGCTCCATGGACGCGGCGCTCCTCCTGGGCGCCCTGGCGTCCCGCGCCGGGGACCGCGTCGACATGCTCGCCTACGACCGGCGCGTCCGTACGCGCGTCGAGGGCGCGTCCCGTACCGACCTGCTGCCCGCGATGGTGCACGCGATGGCCCCGCTGGAGCCGGAGCTGCTGGAGTTCGACGCGGCGGGGATGGTGTCGACGCTGATGTCGCGGGTCCGGCAGCGGTGCCTGGTCGTCCTGCTGACCGAGCTGAACACCGCGGCGATCGAGGAGGGGCTGCTGCCGCTGCTGCCCCGGCTGACGGCCCGCCACCTGGTCATGATCGCCGCCGTGGCGGATCCGCGGGTCGGCGAGATGGCCGCCGGGCGGGGCGATCTCGCGGCGGTGTACGACGCGGCGGCCGCGGAGCGGGCGCGGGCCGAGCGGCGCCGGCTCACCGCCGAGCTCCGCGCGCACGGCGTCGAGGTCGTGGACGCGCCGCCCCAGGACATCGCTCCCGCCCTCGCGGACGCCTACCTCGCCCTCAAGGCCGCCGGACGCCTCTGAACGGCTCAGCGGCCCGCTCAGCGACGCCTGGACGGACGCGGAAGGCCGCGCGTCACCCGGAGTGACGGGCGGCGGCACCGATCGATGGTGGTTCGCCGGGTATGAGTGGGACCCGCGCCGCGCGCCGGTCAGCCCGCGACCGGGACGAGATCGGGACGCAGCTCCGCGTCCCCGGTCTCGCCCTGCCGGGTGGCGCGGCGGCCCAGCACGATCACGTAGCCAAGGAACGCGGCCTCGGCGACGACGCCGATCGCGATGCGCAGCCACGTGACGTGCACCCAGCCGGTAACGAAGCCCTCGATCAGCCCGGACACCAGCAGCACGCCGACGAGGCCGATCGCGATGCTGATCGCGGCGCGCCCCTCCTCGGCGAGCGCCTGGCCGCGGCGGCGGCGCCCCGGGTCCACGACCGTCCAGCCGAGCTTCAGGCCCCCCGCGCACGCGAGGTAGACCGCGGTCAGCTCCAGCAGGCCGTGCGGCAGGATCAGCCCGAAGAACACGTCGCCCTTGCCGTAGGCGAACATCAGCCCGCCCGTGACGCCGAGGTTGATCTGGTTCATCAGCAGCACGTACACGGTCGGGATGCCCAGCAGGATGCCGAAGATGAGGGCGATCGCCGACACCCACGCGTTGTTCGTCCACACCTTGAAGGCGAACGACGCGGCGGAGTGCTCGGTGTAGTAGTTCGCGAAGTCGTGCTCGACCAGGTCGCGGATCTCGTTGGGGGTGCCGATGCTCGACTGCACGTGCGGGCTGTGCACGATCCAGATCGCCAGGGCCAGCGCCAGCAGGTTGCCGAGGACCGCGTTGCCCAGCCACCACCACCGCATCCGGTAGGCGGCGGCGGGGAACGACACCGTCGCGAACCGCGTGACGTCCCGCCACATCGGCGCGTGGGCGCCCGCGACCGCGGCCCGGCCGCGCGCCACCAGCGACGACAGCCGCCCCACGAGCTCCGGGTCCGGCGAGCTCGACCGGACGACGGACAGGTGCGTGGCCGTCCGCTGGTACAGCTCGACCAGCTCGTCGGCCTCCACGCCGGTCAGCCTGCGGCCGCGGTTGATGAGATGCTCAAGCCGTAGCCAGTCGGCGTTGTGCGCGGCCACATAGGCGTCGACGTCCACCCGGGGAGACTAACGCCTCGCCCCGCGAAGGCGGCAAAATGGACCGGCCCCGGCATTGGAGGATCAGGACATGGCCGAACTCGTCACCGGCGAGGCCGTCGCGCTCGACATCCGGGTCGCGCGGCTGGCCAGCCGGGGCTGTGCCCTGCTGCTGGACCTGCTGTTCCAGCTCATCCTGCTGAACCTCGCCGTCTACGTGACGGGCCTGACGGCCCTGGTCGCGGACGACGCGTGGACCGTCGGGCTCTCCCTGGTCGCGGTCGTCGCCGTGCTGGTCGGCTACCCGTGCGCGTTCGAGACCCTGTCGCGGGGCCGGACGCTCGGGAAGATGGCCCTCCGGATCCGGGTCGTGGCCGACGACGGCGGACCGATCAGGTTCCGGCAGGCGCTCGTTCGCGCGCTCGCCGGCTTCATCGAGTTCTGGACGCTCTACGGCGCGCCCGCCCTGATCACCTCGTTCTGCAACCGGCGCGGGAAGCGCCTCGGAGACCTGTTCGCCGGGACGATCGTCATCCAGGAGCGGATCCCGTCCGGCCGCCTCGGCCCCGTCGCCGTCATGCCCCCTCAGCTCGCCTGGTGGGCGCGGTCGCTGGAGATCTCCATGCTCTCGGACGAGCTGGCGATGACGGCCCGCCAGTACCTGTCGCGGTTCTGGGAGCTGCTGCCGGAAGTACGGGACTCCCTGGGGCAGCGCATAGCCGCGCAGGTCGTTGACGTGATCAGCCCTCCGCCGCCGCCGGGCGTGCGCCCGGAGATCCTGCTGTCCGCCGTGCTCGCGGAGCGCCGCCAGCGGGAGGAATGGCGGCTGGCCCAGCGGCGCGCGCGCCGCTTGCGGCGCACCGGGCAGGCGGGCTGGGCGCAGGCTCCCGCTCCCGGCACGGCCCCCGTTCCCGGCCCTGTTCCCGTCCCGGCGATGGCCATGGCCGGAACAGGCCAGCCTCCTCCGCCCGGCTGGCAGGGGCCGCCGGCGGGCCCGCAGCCGCAGCCCGGCCCTCATCCGGCCGGCCCGTACCCGGGCGGCCCCTATCCGACCGGCTCCTACCCGACCGGCCCCTACCCAGCCGGCCCCTACCCGGCAGGCCCTTATCCGACGGGCGCGTACCCGACGGGCGCGTACCCGACCGGGGGTCACCCGGCCGGTGGCCGTCCGGCCGGGCCCTACCCGGGCGGCCCGTATCCGCCCGCGCCCTACCCGGTGCAAGGCATGCCGCCCGCGCCGTACCCCAACGGCGGCGTGCACCCGGGCCGTTAGCCGGACGGGCGTCGAAGGCCCACCGACCAGCGGCCGAAGCACCGCCTTGTCATCAACCGCCGTAAGCCGGTGTTGTTGTTGTGTACTTCTACGACTTCCCCAGGACCTCCCCGCCTCCTAATATCCGAACAAATTTCACGTTCAGGAGGCGGGATGCGCGTCCGCAGTGCCCTCGGCCGGATCACCCTGACCACCGCGCTGGCCCTCGCCGGGACCGCGGGGACCGCGGCGGCCGGAGCCCCCGCGCACGCGGACGCCGCGCCGCCGCCCACCATCACCGACGACCAGGGCCGCACGCTGATCCTGCACGGCCTCAACACCGCCAGCAGCGCCAAGGGCGACAGCGGCCTTCCCTGGATCGGCCGGGACGACGTGGTCCGCGAGGCCCGCGAGATGGGCACCGACTCCGTCCGGTACCTGATCCTCTGGAGGAACATCGAGCCGAAGCCGGGCCAGTACGACGACGCCTATCTCGACGAGGTCGCCAAGCGGGTGGCCTGGTACCGCGAGCAGGGGATGCACGTCATCCTGGACATGCACCAGGACATCTACGGCCCCGACGCGTGCAAGGGCGCCGGTGACGGCGCTCCCGCCTGGGCCACGATCACCGACGGGCTGCCCTGCACGCCCCAGGACCCGTGGGTGCTCACCTACCTCCAGCCCGCGATCCTGCGCGCGTACGACAACTTCTGGAACAACACCGGGAAGCACCCGGAGCTGATGCAGCGGTACACGGCGATGTGGCAGCACGTGGCGAAGCGCTTCGCCAAGGACCCCGCCGTCCTGGGCTACGACCTGATGAACGAGCCGTTCGGCGGGACCCGCCAGTTCGGCTTCTTCGAAGGCCCCATCCTGACCCCCTTCTACCAGCGGATCGTCGACGCCATCCGGAAGGTCGACCGGGACAACTGGGTGTTCGTGGAGCCGGAGGCCCTCGGCTCCAACGAAGGCGCGGAATCCTCCATCGCACCCGTCAAGGACCCGCGCCCAGGGACGCCGCGCATCGTCCTGGCGCCGCACTTCTACCCGGGCGGGGTGGACCTGGGCGGCGCCTACAGCGGCGCTACGAAACTCCTCATCCAGGCGCAGTTCGCGCTGTGGAAGCGCAACATGCCCGCTGCGGCGCGCCGCCTGAACGCCCCGATGTGGCTCGGTGAGGTCGGCGGCATGGGGCAGGACGCCCCCGGTGCGGCGGACTTCACCGGCGACTGGCTCTCCATGGCGGACGACCTGGGCATCGGCTGGTCCTACTGGTCCAACGACCCGGGGTCCACGGGCGTGACCGACGGGAAGGGCAATCCGACGCTCTTCACCAAGCTGTTGGCCCGCCCCTATGCCAGGGCCATAGCGGGCACCCCGGTGAAGATGTCGTACTCCTCGCCGACGCTCACGGTCTCCTGGCGGAACAAGGCCGGCGTGTCCGGCCCCACGGAGATCTGGTTCCCGTCCACCCCGAAGGTCACGTCGACCGATCCGGCCGGGAAGTGGCGGACGGCCTGGGACGCGAGCCGCCACGTCCTGTCGGTGTGGGCCGACCCCAATACCGCGTCCCACACCGTCACCGTCACGCAGTAGCCCTCGACCGGCCTATGGACCCGCATAAGCCCCGCCCCACGCCGGGTCAGCGGCCGGCATGGTGCGGAGCGCGGTCGGACTCCGCGTCCCCCTCGGACGTCCCGTGCCGTTCGAGCCGGAGGAGCGCGGCCAGCGCCGCCAGCGCGAGCACCGCGACGACCGCGGTGAACGCCACGGCGGCGTCGCGCAGGCCGAACGCCTGGGCGGCGACTCCGACAAGAATCACCGGCAGGGAGATGCCGGCGTAGGCGGTGAGGAAGAAGCTCGACACCGTCTGGGAGCGCTGGGCGGCCGGGGTGCCCGCGGTGATGGCGGCGAGCCCGGCGCGGAAGCCCAGGCTCTGCCCCAGGCCGACCACGACGGTCCCGACGACGAGCAGCGGGAGGGACTCGGCCAGGAGCGCACCGGCTATGGCGGCGAGCCCCGCCACGAGCACTCCGCACCCCGTGGGCAGCGCGATCCGCTCCGGCACCTTGGCGAACAGCACCTGCCCGGCCGTGGACGCGCCGAACATGGCGAACACCACGACGCCCGTGAGGGCCCGGTCGGGGCGGTGCAGCACGGTGGCGAGGATCCCCGGGACGACGGCCGTGACGAGGCCGAAGACCGCGAACGCGGAGAACGCGGCGACGGCGGCGGGCACGAACACCGGCCGCACCTCGGGCGGCACCGCGGGCCGCTGCGCCCGGGGCCACGTGACCCGCGGCTCGCGGATGGTCTCGGGCGCCACCAGCACGGCCACCAGCGCCAACGCGAGCACGGCGAGGTCCACGGCGAACGGCAGCTCCAGCGGATGCGGCGCGTACTCGGCGAGGAGCCCGGCGACCAGCGGGCCGCTGCCGAGCCCGAACATGTTGACGGCCGCCGCGAGCAGCGCCGCCGCGCCGCGGCGTTCCGGCCGGACGAGTTCGACCAGCGTGACCGTCCCGGTCGCGGTGACGACACCCGCCGAAAGGCCCGACAGCACCCGCGCCGCCAGCAGGACCGGGACGTCGCCGGCCACCAGGTACACCACGGCGGCGACCATCGAGACCGCCACGCCCGCCAGCATCATGCGGCGGCGGCCGAGCGCGTCCGAGGACCGCCCGAACAGCAGCGCGAAGATCACGCCGGCCGCGTAGACGGCGAAGACGACGGTCGTGACGAGGCTGCCGAAGCCGAGCTGTCGCTGGTAGATGGGGTACAGCGGCGTGGCGAGCGTGGTGCCGAGCATGACGGCCCAGAAGGCGTACGCCATGCACGCCGGGCCGGCCGCCCTCCGCAGGTCACGCAGCGACCTGTCCCCCCGAATCCCCATCAATGCACTCCTTCCATCCCGAACACCCTTCCCAGGGTGGCGGCGCGAACCATCATCGGTCCAACACATAATTTCGATGCTCACCATCGGTAAGGTCGATCCATGGAGCTGCGCCAGCTGGAGCACTTCGTCGCCGTCGCCGAGGAACTGCACTTCACCCGTGCCGCCGCCCGCGTCCACGTCGTGCAGTCCAGCCTGTCCAGCTCGATCGGCGCCCTCGAACGCGAACTCGGCGCCCGGCTGTTCACCCGCACCAACCGCCGCGTCGAGCTGACCGAGGCGGGCCGCGCGCTGCTGCCGTCCGCGCGCCGCGCGCTGGCCGCCGCGGAGAGCGGCCGCGACGCCGTCGCCGGGGTCCGCGGGCTGCTGCGCGGCCGGCTGACCATCGGCGCGATCCAGATGCTCGGCGTCCTCGACCTGCCCGCGCTGCTCGCCCGCTACCGGCGCCGCCACCCCGGCGTGACCCTCCGACTGCGGCACGCGGGCGCGCCCGCCCTCGCCCGAGAGACCGCCGCCGGACGGCTCGACCTCGCGTTCGTCGACCACGCGACCGGCGACGCGCGGCTCACCGAGCACCCGCTCGGCGGCGACCGGCTCGTCCTCGCCGTCCCCCGGACGGACCCGCTGGCCGCGCGCGGCGCGATCCGCCTCGCCGACCCCGCGCTCGCCGCCCGCGACTTCGTCGAGTACCGCGCGGACTCGGCGCTGCGCGCCCAGATCGACGCCGCCTGCGCCGCCGCCGGGCTGCGCCGCAGGGTCGCCGCGGAGGTCGACACCATCCAGTACCTGGTGGAGCTCGTCGGTCACGGGCTGGGCGTGTCGCTGCTGCCGCCCCAGGCCCTGCGGAACGCGGCGGACCGCATCGCCGCCGTCCCGACCGATCCGCCGCTGCACCGCGACCTCGTCGCCGTCACCCTCGCCGGGCGCCCCCTGCCGCCCGCCGTGGGCGCCCTGCTGGCGCTCCTTCCGGACCAGTAGCGCGAGGGGTCAGGCAAGGAGGTTCGGCGGCGACTCCAGGTCGGTGAGCTCCACGCCCGGAGCCGCCACGGCGACGTCACCGGCCAGATACAGGAACTCCACCTCGCCCGTCGACAGATCGGTGATCTCGTACTCCGTCACGGGCAGCGGCTCGGTCTCGGTCTCGTAGGAGGACGTCGCGCCCCGGCGCCACCGCCACAGCACCGTCAGCGCCGACAGCGACGTCCCGCTCAACCGGACGAGACGGACATCGGTCGCGGCGCCCTCGTCCAGCTCAAGGGAACGCGCCACCGCGACGAGGAACCCCGGCGAACCGGACACGAAGCCCGACGCCCGCTCCCCGTGCTCGGTGCCCGACTCCCCCGCCGCGCGCACCCACGCCAGCTCGGGCCCGGTCAGCCCGCCCCGCAGCCACCACCCGGGGGTGACGAGCTCGACGCGGATCTGCCGCCAGCGCGCGTCCACGACGAGGTCCAGGCGGACGCCGTCGTCCCGGCGGGACGTGTAGCGCCAGCCGCCGGGCCCGGGAGCGCACTGGAAGCGCTCCTCGATCCCCTCGTCGACGTGCAGGTACGTCCCGGACGGCACGGGTCAGGACCCGATGCGCCAGGAGTGCAGGTAGTCCTCCTGGTCCGGGGTGAGCAGGTCGATGGAGATGGCCATGGACGCCAGCTTCAGCCGCGCCACCTCCGTGTCGATCTCCTTGGGGACGTCGTGGACGGCGGCGGGCAGCGACGCGTGCGCCGTCGCGAGCCACGCGCACGTGAGGGCCTGGTCGGCGAAGGACATGTCCATCACCGCGGCGGGATGGCCCTCGGCGGCCGCCAGGTTGACCAGGCGCCCCTCGGCCAGCAGGACCAGGCGGCGGCCGTCGGCCAGGACGTACTCGTCCGTCTGCGGGCGCACGCCGTGGTGGACGGCGACCGCCATCTCCTCCAGCGCGCGCACGTCGATCTCGACGTCGAAGTGGCCGGAGTTGGCGAGGATCGCGCCGTCCTTCATCAGCGCGAGGTGCTCGGCGTTCACCACGTCGCGGTTGCCGGTGACGGTGATGAACACGTCGCCTTCCACCGCCGCCTCGGCCATCGGCTGCACGGCGAAGCCCTGCAGCGCCGCGTCCAGCGCCTTCACCGGGTCGATCTCGGTGATGACGACACGGGCGCCCAGGCCCCGCGCGCGCTCGGCGAGGCCCCGCCCGCAGTAGCCGAAGCCCGCGATGACCACCGTCTTGCCCGCCAGAAGCGTGTTGGTGGCGCGGATGATGCCGTCCAGCGTCGACTGCCCGGTCCCGTACCGGTTGTCGAACATGTGCTTCGTATCGGTGTCGTTCACCGCGACCATGGGGAACCGGAGGGCGCCCTCACGGGCCATCTGGTGCAGGCGTATGACGCCCGTCGTCGTCTGCTCGCACCCGGCCTTCACCGTGGGCAGCAGATCGGTGCGGTCGGTGTGCAGCGTGTTGACGAGGTCGCAGCCGTCGTCCAGCACAAGGTCGGGACCCGTCTCCAGCGCCTGGTGGATGTGCGCGTAATAGCCCTCACGGTCGATGCCCGCGCGCGCGAAGACCTCCGTGCCGTCCTCCTGCACGAGCGCGGCGGCCGTGTCGTCCTGCGTGGACAGCGGGTTGGACGACGCGAGCGCCACGCTCGCCCCACCCGCCTGCAGGGTCCGGATCAGGCAGGCCGTCTCCGTCGTGATGTGCATGCACGCCGCGATCCGCAGGCCGTCCAAAGGACGCTCCTTGGCGAACCGCTCCCGGATCTGCCGCAGCACCGGCATGCTCCGGTCGGCCCACTCGATCCGCTTGACGCCCTCGTACGCCAGCGACACGTCCGCGATATCGCTCATCCGTCCCCCTCAAGGCACAAACCGCCGCACGGCCTTGGGCCGTGCGGCGGTCCGAACGCTACAGGCGATCAGTAGCGGTAGTGGTCCGGCTTGTACGGGCCCTCGACGTGGACGCCGATGTAGGCGGCCTGCTCCTTGGTGAGCGTGGTCAGCTTGACGCCGAGCGCGTCCAGGTGGAGGCGGGCGACCTTCTCGTCCAGGTGCTTCGGCAGCACGTACACGCCGACCGGGTACTCCTCGGTCTTGGTGAACAGCTCGATCTGCGCGATGACCTGGTTGGTGAACGAGTTGGACATGACGAACGACGGGTGGCCGGTGGCGCAGCCGAGGTTCATCAGCCGGCCCTCGGCCAGCACGATGATCGAGTGGCCGTCCGCGAACCGCCACTCGTGCACCTGCGGCTTGATCTCGATCTTCTCGATGCCGTCGGTCTTGGCGAGCCCGGCCATGTCGATCTCGTTGTCGAAGTGGCCGATGTTGGAGACGATCGCCTGGTGCTTCATCCGGGCCATGTGGTCGGCGCGGATGATGTTGAAGTTGCCGGTGGTGGTCACGAAGATGTCGGCGATCTCGACGACGTCCTCCAGGGTGGTGACCTGGAAGCCGTCCATCGCGGCCTGCAGCGCGCAGATCGGGTCGATCTCGGTGACGATGACGCGCGCGCCCTGGCCCTTGAGCGCCTCGGCGCAGCCCTTGCCGACGTCGCCGTAGCCGCACACCACGGCGACCTTGCCGCCGATCAGCACGTCGGTGGCGCGGTTGAGGCCGTCGATGACCGAGTGCCGGCAGCCGTACTTGTTGTCGAACTTCGACTTGGTGACCGAGTCGTTGACGTTGATCGCCGGGAAGGCGAGGGTGCCGGCCTTCGCCATCTCGTACAGGCGGTGGACGCCGGTGGTGGTCTCCTCGGTGACGCCCTTGATGCCGGCGGCGGTCTCGGTCCAGCGGCCCGGCTTCTCGGCGATGGTGCGGCGGAGGGTGTCGAGGATGATCCCCCACTCCTCCGGGTCGTCCTCGGTCGCCTGCGGGACGGCGCCCGCCTTCTCGTACTCGGCGCCCTTGTGGACGAGCAGGGTCGCGTCGCCGCCGTCGTCCAGGATCATGTTCGGGCCGGAGCCGTCCGGCCACTGGAGGGCCTGGTCGGTGCACCACCAGTACTCTTCGAGCGTCTCGCCCTTCCAGGCGAACACCGGGACGCCCTTCGGGTCCTCGGCCGTGCCGTCCTTGCCGACGACGATCGCGGCGGCGGCGTGGTCCTGGGTGGAGAAGATGTTGCAGGACACCCAGCGGACGTCGGCGCCGAGCTCCACCAGCGTCTCGATCAGCACGGCCGTCTGGATCGTCATGTGCAGCGAGCCCATGATCTTGGCGCCGCGCAGCGGCTTGGCGGCGGAGTACTCCTCGCGCACCGCCATCAGGCCCGGCATCTCGTGCTCGGCGAGCCGGATCTCCCGCCGGCCGAAGTCCGCCAGCGAAAGGTCGGCGACCTTGTAGTCCATGCTTTCGTTGCTCCTTGTCTGCTTTCTCGCAGCAGGGTCCGCTTTGCAGCAGGTCCGCTCGCGCGCGGCAGGTCCACTTGTGCCCGCGGGTCGCGTCGTTCGTCCGCGAGGACCGGCCCCGCGGGCCGGCCGACCCGGCCGAGTCTACGGGCGGGGACGGTCCGGAGGCACGGTCGGGGGCGCATTTCTGACACGAATTTGTCAGAATCGACGCATGCGCATCACGGAGGCCGCCCGGCGGCTCGGCACCTCGCCCCGCATGCTCCGCTACCGGGAGACGCTCGGGCTGCTCCCCGCGACCCGCGACCCCGCACCGGCCGGCACCGGCACCGGCGCCGGACGGAACGGCGGTACCGGGCGAGGCGGCGGGCACCGGCGGTTCGGCGACGCGGAGCTGCGCGCCGTCGCGCTCGCGCTGGCGCTGGAGAAGCGCTACGACATCGGGCCCGCCGAGCTGGCGTTCGGGCTCCGCGTGCTCGCCGAGCCGCAGGTACAGGCACACGTCCGGGAGCTCGGCGAGCGCATCGGCCGGCTGTCCGCGCCGCCCGCGCGGGCGTTGGACTTCGAGAAGGAGAAGGCGCTGCGGCTGCTGCGCCGCCGGTAGCGGGCGGGCCGGCGGGCGCCGTTCCGTCCGCCGCGGCCACTACCATCCCGCTGGACGGACGGGAGGCGGCGCGTGAAGAACTGGCTCTACGGGGTGCTCGGCCTCGTGCTCGGCATCGGCCTGTTCGTGGGTGGCCTGTCGTCGATGCCGGGCGGCACGGTCAAGTGCGGCGAGCGCGTGATGTCGCCGGGCGACACCTGCACGACGCTCCGGAAGGGGCGCGCCACCCACCGGTCCTACGACGAGCAGAAGTCCAAGGACGGCCGCGAGGCGGTCATCATGATGATCGTCGGGCCGCTGCTGGCGGTCGGCTGCGGCGTGCTCTTCCTCGGCCCGGCCGTCATGCGCCGCCGCAAGAGCACGACGCCCGCGGCAGGCTCCGCGTACCCGCCGCACCCGGGCGCCGCCCAGCCGCCGCCACCGCCGCCTCCGGGCGCCCGGGCCTCCGACCTCCCGCCTCCGGGCGCCCGGCCGTACGGCCCACCGGGCCCGTACCCGCCCGCCTGAGGCGACGGGGCTGGCGGCCGCTGATCAGGTCGCGTTCTCGCCCGGGACGACGACGCCGGACTCGTAGGCGAGCATGACGGCCTGGGCCCGGTCGCGCAGGCCCAGCTTGGTGAAGACCCGGGCCACGTGCGTCTTGACCGTGTGCTCGCTGACGACGAGGCGGGCGGCGATCTCGGCGTTGGACAGCCCGCCCGCGATCAGCACGAGCACCTCGCTCTCCCGGGCCGTCAGCGTGGACAGCTCCGACGGCGCCTGCGGACGGCTCCGCCGCTGCTTGGTGAACTCCCGGATCAGCCGCCCGGTGACCTGCGGCGCCAGCAGCGAGTCGCCGCGCGCGACGACCCGGACCGCGGAGACCAGCTCGTCGGCGGTCGCGTCCTTGAGCAGGAAGCCGGACGCGCCGACCGCGAGCGCCTCGTAGACGTACTCGTCCACGTCGAAGGTGGTGAGCACGAGGACGCGGACGCCCTCGGAGCCGGGCTGCGCGAGGATCCGGCGGGTGGCCTCGATGCCGTCCATCCCGGGCATCCGGATGTCCATGACGACGACGTCGGGACGTCCCCGCTCGGCGAGCGCGACCGCCTGCCGCCCGTCGCCGGCCTCGCCGACGACGGTGATGTCCTCCTGCGCGTCGAGCAGGGCGGCGAACCCGGCGCGGACGATGGTCTGGTCGTCCGCCACCAGCACCCGGATCACCGGCGGGGCCCCGTTCCGGTGCGGGCGAGAGCGCGGTCAGCGGCGGCCGGGGGGCGCCTCGGAACCGTGTCCACTGGTGGAATTCCCCTCCCTCGTCAGCGGAAGCTCGGCCTCCACCAGGAACCCGCCGTCGGTCGCGGGGCCGGCGGAGAACCGTCCGCCCAGCATGGTCGCACGTTCCCGCATGCCGACGAGACCGTGTCCGCCGCCCGGCCCGCCGCCGGGGGCGGCGGGCGGGGGGCGCGGGGCCGCCACCCGGGTGGGGCAGTTGGGGAGATGGGGGTGGTGGGGGAGTGTGTGGGAATTAATGTGTATTTTG
>NZ_JBEYYT010000107.1:0-19441 GCF_040645715.1 Spirillospora sp. NPDC046719
TTCGGGCCGGTCCCGGCGGGCCGAAGAGGCCGCACGCCCAGCGGGCCGTCGACGTCCTGGCCGCGCTCGGCGCGGCCCTTGAAGACGTATCGGAAGTCCTCATCCGCGAGGCGCATCCGACAACGCTCTGTTGTCGTGATCTTGACCGTTTGGGCTCAGGTATCGTCGTTTTTCTCGGCAACGAGATGTTGTCGGTTGCTGCGTCCAGCGGTGATGATCGCTGCCATGGCCGAGCTGTCCTCCAAGCCCATCAACATCATCCGCCGCAGCCTCCGCCCGCGCCGGCCCGTGCCGCCCGGCGCCGCGGCCGGGCTCGCCGCCCTGGTCTCGCTCCGGTCCCGCTAAGCCGACCTCGAACGAGACGAGCTCGCCGCCATCGACGCGGTCCTGGACGCGGGAGGGACCTGGACGCATATCGCCGGGGCCCTCGGTCTCGGGTCGCGCCAGGCCGCACCCAGCACGGGCAGCGTCTACGGCAGCGCGTCGAACACCGCCAGGCCCCGCACTCCACGTCCGACGTCACCGGTCCCGGCTCCGGCGACGTCGGCGACAGCGCGGGCGCCGCGACACAGCCCGCGCCGCAACGACGCCAGCCGCGACGCACCACCCGGCGCCGACGCCGTTCAGGCGGGCGGTAAACGGTGCGTATCGTTGGCAAGGAGGCGAGCGCGGCCGCCAGGACGTCCGCAGGGAACGTGCGGAGACGTCTCTAGCGGCGCGGGACGTCCTAGCGGGACGTCCCGCTAGACCTAGCGTTCCCGCTAGCGGCATGCGGGCCGCTGACCGGCCTTCTAGCGTCTAGCGGGGCTGGCCAGTCCCCGGGAACGGCCGCCGAGACCGGGGCCGCCCACGGGCCCACACTCGCGGTGCTCGCGAAGGGAGAGGGCGAGAACAGATCACCCGGTCATCCCCGGCGACCAGATCCAGCGTCTTTTTCAACCCTTCCAGAAGCTGGCGCCCGATCGTCACGGCCGCCGCGACGGCTACGGTCTCGGCCTCGCCATCGTCAACGCCGTCACCGAAGCCCACAACGCCACCCTCACCACCAACGCACGCGCCGAGGCGGCCTGAACATCGCCGTGCGGTTCGCGCGCATCTCCGAGCACTGATCGGCTGCCGGCCGGGGTCCCGCGCAGAGGACTCCTACAATCGTGCGGTGGACGAGGCAGTGAGGGCCGAGCAAGACGCGGCCGCCGTCGTCTTGCGGAGTTGGCGGATCGGCTTGTGGGTGTTGTGCGTGTACGCGGTCGCCGCTGGGGCGGTGCTGTGTGCAGTTGGGGCCAGGGACGACCGTGTCGCGGATCTGCTCGGTACGGCAGCCGGTATGGCGGCGGTCGGCTGCGTGCTGCTGGCAGTGGTGAAGTACCGCAACGTCCGGGCGGGCAATGCCCTCGCGCGGTCGCGGCCAGGGCTGGTAGGCCCACAGGACGTGGTGCCTGATCTCGCCCGTGTGGGATATGGCGGCGTCGTGTTCGTTTTCGCCCTCGTCCTAGGGGCGGCGATCGGTCTGCTCGTGCAGTCCGTCGCCGTGCCCGCCCCGGGACGTCCGCTGGTCGTTCCGATCTTCTGCCTGGTCATCGCCCTGGTGTGCTTCAGCGGCGGCGGCCTGCGCTGGTGGGGGCTGGCCCGGCGGCCGTATCTCGCGGAGGTCCGAAAAGTGGTTCAGGAGACGGAGGCGTTGCCCGCCGACCAGCGCTGACGGGTTCGGCCTCATTGGGTGAAGTACAGAGCCCGGTGTCGCGGATCGGCGGAGCAGACGTAGATCCCGGCGTCCGCGACATCGTCCACGAGGAAACCGGTCACCTCCCGGACGAGCGTGCTGTTGAGCCCGAAGAAAATGTCAGTGACTTCGGCGGACAATTTGTCAGTGATGTATGTGCGCCCGAGGTGCTCTGTGTTGTCGGGGTGAGCGGAGCTGGGGGCGATACCTCACCGGGCGAGATCATCCTCAGCGTTGAACACGGTCCGCTGGCTTCTCTCTCCAGGCATCGACGTTTCCGAGGGGAATGGCGAGGGCGGCCAGGACTGCCACGACCGCAAGCACTGATGCGAGTGTCAGGGCGCCGGGGAGAGACCAGGCCGCGACCGGCCCGGCGATCGCGGCTCCCACAGCGAATCCGGTGATCTTCAAGCTGGCGCCGGTGGTGAAGATCTGGCCGCGCAGGTTCTCCGGGGCCTCCCGGTGACGGACCGCGAACAAGGCGACCAACTGGGGCCCTGGCCGATCCCGGTGACGACGAAGGCCACGATCAGCGCGGCTGGTCGCCCCACAGCGGTCAAGGCCAGCGCGGCAGCATGGACCAGCGCGCTGCCCAGAGGATCGTGTCGGGGGCGATGGCGCGCGGAAACCGCGCCAGCAGGGCGTTGGCCGCTAGGGCGGAGATCGCCGAGCAGGACAGGAGCATCACTCCCTGGCTCGCTCCGCCCAGGACACGCTCACCGAGCACAGGGAGGCAGGCGGTCAGTATGCCCTCCACGGTGCAGCACGCCACCGAGACGAGGATCGCTCGCGCCAAAAGGCGTTTCCCGGCGATGACTCGCACTCCTGCTGCAAGGTCTCTGATCAGTGGGGCCGGCCGGGCATCCGGCGCCCGGGCGGGGTGGGCGGGGACTCTCCACGCGGCGGGCAGGGCCAAGGCGATGAGCACGGCGGAGACCACTACGGCCGTCGGCGCTCCCGGCGCTTCCGCGGTGCCACCGGCGAGAGCCGGGCCGACCAGGCTCACCGCACTGAAGGTCATGGCATCGAGCGCGTTCGCCCGGGGCAGGCGGTCGCCGGTCACCACGCGGGGAAGCTGGACGGTCCACCCACCCGACAGGGCCAGCCCCCACAGCAGCCCGGTCACCACGGCGATCACGATGATGACCGTCACCGGGGCATGACCGAGCCCCAGAAGGATCAGGACTAGGCCCGCCCGGCGGCGTCTCACCGGCATCCTGGCAGGCCGCCTCGTCGATGTGCAGGTCTGCCGTGCGCGTCTTCGACGGGGCAAGCACGCCGCCGAGATTGGCGAGCTGATCGCGTTCGGCCGCGCTGATCGGTGCCGCCCGGGCACACCCCAAGGAACGCGGGCTTATTCCGCGCCCCTTGCCAATTCCTCGTACAACCCTTCCAGAGCGGTGTGGTCGTCGTCGGTGCCGGTGTGCGGAGCGGCGAACCAGCGCGCGTACTCGGCGATCTCGGAAAGCCGCCAGTCCAGCGCGAACAGCTCGACCATCGCGGGGTCGGGGGACACGAGGTCTGCCGCCGCGAGCAGGTCGGCGTAGTCTCGTTCGGGCGGGGCGAGAGCCAGCGACTCCCAGTCGACCAGCCTCAACCCGTGGGAGGTCATGACCTGGTTGTCGTTGTGCGGCTCGCCGTGTGTCGGCACCCATGAGTCCCGACGGGAGAATGCTGTTTCCGCCAGTTCCAGGTAGCGGTCCGTCCAGCCCTTGATCGCATCGTTGTGTGCGGCAAGGGCGGCCCGTGCCTGCTCCGCTAACGGGCCGCTAGTCCAGGGCTTGGCGGTGCGAGCTCGCAACTCATCCGCGAATTCAGGGCCGACCTGCGGAGTCCAGGACCGCAGGCCATCAGGTGGGGCAGCGCGATGCAGCGCGGTCAGCGCGAGAACGACCTTGCGAACATGCCGGGGCTCGCGGGCCTCCGCCTCGGTCGGGCTCCGGCCCTCCAACCACGGCGTCACACTGAGCACACCGGCCCCGACATCAACGGTGAACCGCCCGGACCGAGCCGGCAACGGCGCACACACCACTTCCAAACCAGCGACGGCCAGTGCGGCAGCCCCAGCGTAGGCCGCCTCCAGGGATGTCTCGGTGTGCCGGTGCTCCAACTGGTCCAACGTCACGAAAAGAGTGGTGTCCCCGCCGATCGCACGCCAGTGGTGCGCGCCGAAACCCCACGGCAGGTAGCTGATATCGGCGATCTCGGGCAGCCAATGCGTGGCGACCCCATGCGCGATCGCCTCGTCACTGATGAAGGAAGGACGGGACAACACAAGATCCAATCCTAGGAAGAACGCGGACACGCATGCATGGGTTTTCGCTGCGCGGCCGACCTGACGAAACCTCAGCGGTGTGGAAGGGAATCGCAAGCAGGCTCGCTCAAACGACGGGTTGTGCGAGACCGGCGAACCGCCGCGGCGACGCGGTGTCCGCGCGGCCGCCAACCAGACCTGAACAGCCGGTCGGTCATCATGCTCATCGAAGTCTGCCGACGCCTCGACACGCATCCCGCCGACCTGGTCCCCGCATTGGAAAGCATCCTGCGCAACCGGCGCCGCACCGCACCCCAAGACCCAGAACCCAACCCCGAGCAGGACACGCAGACGGTTGCTGACCGCGTTGACCGTCGCCTCCGTCCCACTCACCCGCGGCATGCTCGCCGAAGCGCTCGACTGGACGATCCACCGCGTGCATCACGCACTCGACCACGCCCAGGACCATCCCGAACTCGCCGGGCCGCTCGCGCTGCGGCGGGTCCCGCCCGACGCCTACACCCTCACCGCCCGCCTGGACATCCTGACCTCTGAACAACACCTCGCCCTAGCCGGCGCCACCCGCCACCACTCCACCCTCACCGACGACGAAGCCACCCCCCTGCTCGCCGCGATCGGTGTCGGCCGCTGGCCCTCCCAGATCGACTGGAACGAACTGCGCGCCGACCCGCGCTTCCAAGGCCGCGGTCGCCGCGCTGAAAGAAGCCGGAGTCCTCTACAGCGACACAGGCCCTCACCGCATCGGCGTACACCCCGACCTGCTGTTCAGCCTGCGCTACGAAGACGACACCCGCCTGGCCCGCCAACTCGGCGAGAACCTGCCGCCCCTCCCCACCGGGACCCATGGCCCGGCACCCTCACGACCAACCCGGACGGCACCCTCACCGACGGCCCCACGTGCTGACAACTACTCCGCGTCGTTCGCTCACAACTACTCCGCGTTCCCACTGACATTTGCTCCGCGCTCGACACGTGTCCGATCTCGCGCGCCGACGGAGCGGCCCCGGTGGTGTTCGCACAACCGATGAAAAACCTGACACAGGGTGTCGGGTTTTTAGGCGAGCATAGTTCGCTGGTCGGCGCCGATGAAGGACGCGGACCGAGCCCTACGGATAGACAGGACCGCAATGCGCGAAACGCGAGAAGATCTCAAAGAGCTGCAGGCCCTGCTGGACGCTTCCCTCTCCCGCTCCACCTCGCATCTCCGCTCGATCATCAATACCGCGAGCACACTGACCGCAGAGGAGCTCACCGGGGTCCTCACCGGGATGTGCACCCTGGCGCTGTCCACCGTGACGGCGAAGGGCGAGCCGCGGATCAGCGGGGTGGACGGGCACTTCCTGCACGGTAAGTGGCACTTCGGCACGGCCCGCAAGGCCGCCAAGGCCCGCCATCTGGCCGCCCGCCCCGCCGCCAGCGCCGCGCACATGCGCGGTGAGGACCTGGGCGTGTTCACGCACGGCACGGTGGAGATCCTCAACCCCCCAGGCGGCGAGCCGGCCGCGGACTGGCCGGACCTGCTCGCCTACTTCAAGGACTTCTACGGCGGCGACTTCTTCGACTGGGACAACGACGTGGTCTACTACCGGCTGCATCCGCACTGGATGAGCGTCTTCGCCCCCGACATCGCCAAGCTCACTGCGGCGTCCCGTTCTTGATCTGAGCACGTGCCGCATTGGGACCGGCTGCGTGCTGAAAGACCTGGTGAAGCGGTCGCTCAGCGCCATTGGGTGATGAGCCACCGCCGCGTTGTGGCGTGATCGGTTGGTTCGGCAGGGGCGGGAGCCCGTCCGCCCCTGCCCTGCTGCGTTGCGAGAGGGTGGACGAAGGTTGACGGCATTCGTACGAGACGTCGCGAGTATGGGGCGCGAGACCATCGAGGTGGTGGGGGCTCGTACCAACAATCTGCGGGATGTGTCGGTGAGTATCCCCAAGGGAAAGCTCGTCGCCTTCACCGGAGTGAGCGGCAGCGGCAAGACCTCGCTGGCCATCGACACCCTGCACAACGAGGCCCAACTGCGGTATCTGGAGGGGCTTTCGCCGTTCGTACGGCAGTACATCACCCAGCGCAATCGCCCGAAGGTCGACCGCATCCTGGGACTCGGCGCGACGCTCGCGGTCGACCAGCGCCGCCTGAACCGCAACCCCCGCTCCACTGTCGCGACGATCACCGGCATCGATGGGCACCTGGGACTGCTGTACTCACGCCTTCCGGGAATCGGCGCGGGATCGGTGGCGGAGAGCGGAGACGGGCATCTCACGACCGCTCACTTCGACCGCTATACGCCGGAAGGGAGCTGTGCGGACTGCCACGGGATGGGCGGACGCTGGCAGGCACAAGAGGACCTGGTCATCACCCATCCGGAGCTTCCGCTCTTCGAGGGGGCTTCACCCTGGTACGCGAAGTGGCGGTCGGGGGAGCACGCGTTCGTACCGGCACTCGCCGAAAAGCGGGGCGTGGACCTCGGCCGGCCGTGGCAGTCGCTGCCTGAGGAGTTCCGTCACTGCGTGCTGTACGGCACGGGTGACGAGAAGATCGAGGCGACCGTCGACATGCCGAACAAGAATGAGACGGCCCTGATGACCTACACCTCGAGCCAGCCGCTGCGGGGCGCGCTCGCCGAGGTGGAGCGGGTGTTCGTGAACGCACAGACCGCCAGCGCCAAGCAGCGTTACCTGCCATACATGCGCAAGCAGCCCTGCGTCACCTGCGGCGGCAGCGGGTACGACCAGGTGGCCAGGTCCGTGCGGATCGGCGGGCTAACGTACCCCGACCTGATCGAGGTGGAAGTACGGGAAGTGCGCAGCTGGGCGAAACGTGTGGCGAATGACCTGGGCATCCGGCAGCGTGAGGTGGGTGAGCCACTGCTGCAGGACCTGGGCCGCAGGCTCGGAATCCTTGACCGGCTCGGCCTGGCCCATCTCCAGCTATCCCGGAGCGCGGCGACGCTGTCCGGGGGCGAGTTGCAGCGGACCCGGCTTGCCGCTCAGCTCAGCACCGAGCTGAGCGGCATCATCTTCGTCCTGGACGAGCCCGGGACCGGGCTGCATCCGGCGGACAAGGCGCACCTGCTCGACATCGCCCTGGAAGTGCGTGCGGCCGGCAACACGGTGCTCCTTGTCGAGCACGACCCTGAGCTGATCGCCCGGGCCGACTGGGTGATCGATATGGGGCCCGGCGCGGGCCGCCTCGGCGGTGAGGTTCTGGTGTCGGGTCCTCCCGCCGACGCGGCCGCCCATCCGACGTCGCTGACCGGGCGCTATCTTGCCGGTGATGGCTCGCGGCTGCGCCGGACCCGCCGCCCGGCCACGGACGACACCGGCTGGGTCGAGCTGCACGGCCTGCGTGCGCACAACGTGACCGCGGACCTGGTGCGTTTCCCCGCCGGTCGGCTCACCTGCCTGACCGGGGTGAGCGGCAGCGGCAAGAGCAGCCTGCTCGGCGCACTCGGGACGAGCGCGGAGGCCGCCCTCAACGGAACGGCGACCGACACGGTGCGAAAGGTGACCGGCCTCGCAGGGTTCGGCTGGGTCGCCGTCGTGGATCAAGAGCCGCTCGGGCGGACACCGCGGTCCAACCCGGCCACGTACAGCAAGGCATTCGACATTGTCCGCAGGCTGTTCGCCGAGACCGACATGGCGCGCAGGCGCGGGGTCAATGCCTCCTGGTTCAGTTTCAACGCCGCAGGTGGCGGCCGCTGCGAGACCTGCACCGGTTATGGCCGCAAGCTGGTCGACATGCACTTTCTGCCGGATGTGTGGGTGGTCTGCGACGCGTGTGAGGGCAGGCGCTACAAGCCGGAGGCCCTGGAAATCAGGCATCAGGGGCTGGCCATCGATCAGGTGCTGGAACTGACCGTCACCGAGGCCGTGGAGCAGTTCTCCGAGCCCCGGCAGCTCGCGGAGACCCTGAGAGCCTTGGCCCAGGTCGGGCTTGGCTATCTCCAACTCGGCCAGAGTGCCACCGAGCTGTCGGGCGGCGAGGCGCAGCGGCTGAAGCTGGCGTCCGCGATCCAGCGCGGCGCGGCGAGCCGCAAGGCCGGGCTCGTCGTTCTCGACGAGCCCGTCTCGGGCCTGCACCCGTCTGACATCCAGCGTGTGGTGGATGCGCTCGATGTGTTGCTCGACTCGGGCAACACCGTCGTTGTGGCCGAACACGACATCCCCGTCGCCGCGTCCGCGGACTGGGTGATCGACCTGGGGCCGGGGGCTGGTCCGGACGGGGGTGCGGTGGTCGCGGAGGGCACTCCGGACACCGTCGCGACGGCGGACACCCCGACGGCCGGTTTCTTCCGGCGGTACGCGGCGGGCCTGCCACTCCTGGAGGTGCGAGAAGGCGCGCGCTGCTGAGACGCTGGGGCAAGCGGGCTGATTCATCACTTCATTCCGGGCCAGTCGAATCAGGCCCGGATGGCACGGGGCAGAATACGTCACGGTTAGTCCGAGAAACTCAGAACGGAAAGTCGCGCCAGCGTTGGCCCGGATGACCGCCTAACGAGACTTTTCGTTCCGGTCTGGTCGGCCCTCGACCTCTGCTTGTTCGGGGGTGAGCCCCAGCCGGGTGCGCGGTGCACAGGTGCGCGCCATTCAGGCAGACCTCGAGGAACCGGTCGTCGTGCGGCATGTACCGGACCGCGACCTTCTGCCCGCCCCGACCCTGCAGCTCGGGCGCAACGTAGGACAAGCCACCCCAGCGGATGACGTCCTTGCCAATCGTGCGTTCGGCCTCGGCCAGCAGCAGGTGCCGCAACCGCTCGGCGCCGATCCACGTGAGCGCCGCGGTGTCCTCGCTCCACGCCTGGGCCGGGGTGCGGCCGCCGAGTCTGGTGCGCGGGCGCTCCAGGTTGTACCAGCGCACCCAGCCCGCGAAGGTCTCGGCGAACCGCTCGATCCGCATCAGCCGGACCCCGACCTCACCAGCCCCACCGGTGCCAGAACCGGTGCCGGGGTCGGCGGCGCGGGTTCGGGCGGCGGCCCGGTCGTCCAGTGGCCCGTACAGTTTTCCGGCGGCGTCGCGCGGGCCGCCGGTGAACCCGGGCAGACCGCTCATCAGCGTGGTGTCGATGGTGGCGTGCAGCCGCTCGACCTTGCCTTTGCGGTGCGGTTGGTAGGCCTGCGAGGACCGCGACGCTGCTGGCCACGGTCCGGCACTTGCAGACCGCGTCGATCGACGACGCGCTGGACCTGCTGGACCTGCTGATCACCTCGAACCTGTTGGCCAAGGCGGAACGGGCGGGCAAGGCCGCGCAGCTGCGGACCCTGCCCAAGCTGCGGTGGGCGGCACGGCACGTCGCCTCGGCGATGGAGATCTTGATGAGGGCGCCGCAGGCGACCGTCGACCGGCTGGTGTCATTGGCGGAGGTGTGGAACGAGATCGAGCGGGTGGTTCCGCGGGAGAAGCCGTCGGCGGCGGTCGAGGTGATCGCGGCGTTCGTGCCCGCCACGCCCACGACCGTCGGCGCGAGCCGTCGCGGACCCATGCGATCTCCTTCACGAGGGACCGCCAAAATACATGAGCAAGTCTCACATTTGCTGGCCCAGAAAAGATGAGAACTGTTCACTTTTTGCCCCTGGTCTGGTACTGATCTTGTACAGGCTCCCAAGGCACCCATCTCCCCCAAGGTGTGACGCATGACCACCCCCCGCCTTCGCGCCGCGCTCGCGGCGCTGTCGGTCCTCCTGCTCCTGGCCGTGTCGCTGCCGCCGTCCGCGGCCGCCGCCGACACCCTGGTCGTGGACATCGGCGCGACCGGTGCCCCGTTCAAGGGCACGACCCCCGACGGGCAGGTGCGCGGATACGTCGACGCGCACAGCCACCTGATGTCCTACCTGGGCTTCGGCGGCTCGCTGATGTGCGGTGAGACGTTCGATCCGGGCGGGCCGGCCGCCGCCCTCAAGGACTGCCCGGACCACGACCCGAACGGCATCCCCGCCTGGTTCGAGAACTTCACCCGCAAGGGCACCCCGTTCGGCTCCCACGACACCACCGGATGGCCGACGTTCAAGGACTGGCCCGCCTACGACTCCTTCACGCACGAGCAGACCTGGTACAAGTGGATCGAGCGGTCATGGCGGGCCGGGCAGCGCGTCCTGGTGAACCAACTCGTCGACAACCGCACGCTGTGCGAGATCTACCCGCTGAAGAAGTACCCGTGCGACGAGATGGAGACCATCCGGCGCCAGGCCAAGGCCACCTACGCCCTCCAGGCCTTCGTCGACCGCGAGAACGGCGGCGCCGGCAAGGGCTGGTTCCGTGTGGTGACCAGCCCGGAGCAGGCACGGCGGGTCATCCAACAGGGCAAGCTCGCCGTCGTGCTGGGCATCGAGACCTCCGAGCCGTTCGGCTGCCGCGAGGTGTACGGCAAGCCCCGATGCACCAAGGCCGACATCGACAAGGGCCTGGACGAGGTGCAGAAGCTCGGCGTCTCGTCGATGTTCCTCTGCCACAAGTTCGACAACGCGCTGTGCGGCGTCCGGTACGACGCCGACACCACGGGCGTCATCATGAACCTCGGCCAGTTCGTCGGGTCGGGGCGGTTCTGGCAGGCCGACCACTGCACGGCGCCCGAGCACGACAATCCGATCATGCCGTCCGGTCGGATCGGCGACCTGCTCGCCGGGCCGCTCAGCGGGCTGCGCAAGCGAGGCGTGACGGTGCCGGTCTATCCGAGCGCGCCGCTGTGCAACGCCAACGGGCTCACCGACCTCGGCGCGTACACGCTGCACAGCATGGTCGAACGAAAGATGATCATCGAGCTGGACCACATGAGCGCCAAGGCGGCGGGCCAGTCGCTGAACCTGCTGGAGAAGGCGCGCTACTCGGGCGTGATCTCCTCGCACAGCTGGTCGGACGAGCACTACCTGAGCCGCGTCTACCGGCTCGGCGGCATGGTCACCTCCTACGCCTCGTCCGCCCCGCAGTTCATCACGGGTTGGAAGCAGGCCAGGGCGCAGGCCGACCCCAGGTATCTCTTCGGCTATGGATACGGCCTGGACGCCAACGGGATGGGGCCGCTGCCCTCACCGCGGACCACCGCCGCCGACGACCCGCTGAAGTACCCGTTCAGGTCCCCGGTCGACCCCGGCGTCACGCTCACCAGGCAGAAGACCGGCGTGCGGACCTGGGACCTCAACACCGACGGCGTCGCCAACTACGGGCTCGTCCCGGACTGGATCGCCGACCTGCGGCACGTCGGCGGCGGCGGGATCACCGATGACATGGCCAAGGGCGCCGAGGCGTACCTCGAGATGTGGCAGCGCGCGAAGAAGTAGCCCGCCGCCCATCCGCCAGGTGGCGCCGGCACCGCGACGTAAGACGTCGTCTCATCTGGTGAGTCGGCGATGGCCGCCGCGGTTGTGGCGGGTGGTCCCGGAGAAGCCCCGGTCGATGTGGATCCGATCGGCGGGGACGCCGAGCGCGAGCAGCTGCTCAGTCTGGACAACGACGTCCTGCTCGGCGGTGGAACAGCGGGCATACCCGACCCGGACCGTGCCGGGAGCCGTCCCGGAGGGCGCTGCGTTCGCGGCGTTCACTCCGTCCAGTGTTCCGGATAGCCCCCCGTCACCGGGACAGTTCGCGGAACACCCTTACGGAACACCTCGACCTGGGGCGTCGTCCCGGTCGGCGGGTGTTCCGGTGGGGGATCCCCTAACGGACATCCCTAGCCGGGGTGAATCGGCCGGGTTCGGGGTCGGGCAGGAAAGACGCGGGGATGCCCTCGCAGATCATGAAGTCACGTCGCTCGTCATAGCTCTTACCCGTTCGGACGCGGTAGGTGAAGATGCCGAAGATCTGGCGGGCGGTGGCCGGGTCGGTGCGGGCGGCGTGGAGCCAGTCTTCAACTTCTTGCTGGACGCTTGCCGCAGGCCGGTCGCCTTCGTAGAAGTTCTCTGCAAACCAGTCCATAACCCCAGGACGAACGTGCAGAGGAGTTCGGACATCGACACGGGAGCCCTCGACGTGCGGCAGGCCTCGGGGCCCGTTCACCGGAGCGGGGTCGCGAACGAAACGGCGAGGCGGCGATGGTGGTGTGCCCGGCCGTTTCGGAGGCTCCCGATGGCGAGCAGATCGTGGCGGCAGGCGATCTGCTGTGGCCGTCAGGGCGCTTCAGGCGGATCCTGTGAAGTGCGCAGAGTGGGTGCGCGCGGGTTCTGGCCGGCGAGGAGGGATGCATGGACAGCGCGCCGAGCAGGACGGCGATGTTCGCGGCCGTGTCGCGTGGATTGTTTCGCCTGGAGACGGCGTCGCCGTGGGTGCTGGATGATGTGCTGGCCCTGGTGCTTGTCGGCCCGGTGTGGCGGGAGTTGCGGGACCGGTTCGATCCGGTGTTCCCCGGCCCGGTCCGTCGCGAGTCCCGCACAGCTGTCTGCACCCGCAGCCGCTACGCCGAGGACCGGCTGGCTGCCGGCGCCTTCACGCAGTACGTGATCCTTGGCGCGGGGCTTGACTCGTTCGCGTGGCGGCGGCCGGATCTGCTCGGCTCGCTGACGGTGTTCGAGGTCGATCATCCTGCCTCTCAGGCCTGGAAGCTCCAGCGGGTCACAGAGCTTGGCCTGCCGCTCAGCGACTCGCAGGTGTTCGTGCCGGTCGATTTCGAGGCCCAACCGGTTCGGGATGTTCTGGGCGCGGCCGGGTTCGACTGGGCGCGGCCGGCGATGTTCTGCTGGACGGGTGTCGCCCCCTATCTGACGGCGCAGGCGATCGAGTCGATGTTGCGCACGATCGCGGCGGCCGCTCCCGGGTCTGAGGTGGTGTTCTCCTACCGGGCCGAGGATTGTGTGCTGGACGATGTGGGGACGCAATTCGCCCGGATCTACACGCCGATCGCGGCTTCTGCCGGCGAGCCTCTTCAGCCCGGCTGGCCGGTCATCGAGATCGAGAGGCTGATCAGCCGGTGCGGACTGAAGGTCGTGGACCATCCCGCCCGTGCGGACCTCCAGCAGCGGTACTTCGCCGACCGTACCGATGGGCTGCTGCCCTATACCTTCGAGACCCTGGTGGCCGCGCGGGTCATCTGAGCGAACGCAGCCACGTCCGGCAACCTCCCCCCTTTTGAGGACCAGGCGGTGGAGGTAGGGCAGAGGAGTACAGCAACCTCCAAGAGCCTCGGCGTGGTCGCGCCGTTATCCGGCCTGTGCGACGCGCGGCCCACCGGGGTCTAAGCGGGTGGGCGATGCGCCGGCGGCGGTATCCCTCCGACACCACCGCGGCCGAGTGGGCACTGATCGAGCCGCTGCTACCCGTCCCGGCCTGCCAGACCGCGCGCGGCGGACGGCCGGAGAAGCATCCGCGGCGGGTGATCGTGGACGCGATCCGCTATGTGGTCGACAACGGCATCGAATGGCGCAGTCTGCCGCATGACTACGGGGTTCCCTGGCAGACCGTCTACGGGTTGTTCACCCGCTGGGCCCGCACCGGGCTCGTCGCCCGCATCCGTGACCAGTTGCGCGCCCGTGTTCGTGCTCGCCGCGGTTATGCGCCTAACCCGGTCGCGATCGTGCTGGACGGCCAGACCGTCCGTGCCGCCGAGACCGTCGGCAAGGCCAGCCGCGGCTACGGCGGAGCCCTGGTCGCCTGGGCCGGGTCCTTCCTCACCCTGACCTTGATGATCGTGTCCCGTCCAGCCGGAGCAAGTGGGTCCGTCGTCGTGCCCCGTCGCTGGGTGGTCGGGCGTACGCTCTCGTGGATCGTGCGAGCGCGCCGCAATGTCCGCGACTACGAACGACTTCCGCAGCATTCTGAAGCTCACATCACCTGGGCTGCGATCACGTTGATGACCCGCCGCTCGGCCCGCGGTTCGAGGCCGCCCTACGAGTGAGACGCTGGGCCGAGCAGGGCTTTGATCTCACCGAAGAAGGCCGGGCCCGGGGTGACCTGGAAGGGACGCAGATCGAACAGGACGCTCTTGGGTCCATGGCGGTGTAGGAGCAGGTGAACGGGTGTGCGCCCGGGGTGGGTGGCGAGGGTCTGTTTGAGTTCTTGGACGAGTTGGAGGTTCAGCCGGTCTTCGTGGAGGTGGATGACGACGGGCGGCTCGGTGGCCGCCTGGGAGAGATCGAGGGTGGTGATGTCCTCGCCGTAGACGCTGAGCGTCTCGTCCCGGACATGGGTCCGGCCGCGTACGGAGATCACGCGGTCTTCGGCCAGGGTCTGCCCATGGAGGGTGTGGGTCTTGGGGAAGACGAGGCATTCCACAGCGGCGTCGTTGCGCCTGCTGGCCAAGCAGCCCGACACCCGGCGCATTGATGCCGCACGTGTGGCCGATGCGCTTGGGATCATCGCCCGGTCCCGTTCGACGAGCGTGACGGTGAACGAGTCGACCGACACCATTCAGGGATCGGCCGCCCAAGCTCCCACCCGTGCCCGGCGCGCCCGCCACCGCGCCAAGACACCTACTCGTCCGTCCCTGGCTCCACTTCACCGATGGCTCGGTGGGGGCACCGGCCGCCCCTCATCGTCTTGATCAGCACTAGCGGCCTGGCCTGACTCCTATAGCGTGCGCGTCGGCATCGGTCTGACCCGTCCATCGGTGCCGTAACGTGCCCGTCCGTGCCGGTGAAACCCACGCTCGTCAGCGTCCTGAAAGACCCCGCCGTCGCGCCCCTGTTCATCGCCCGCGCGACCTCGGCGATCGGGAACGGCTTCGGGCGGGTCGCGCTCGCCTGGGGAGCCCTGCACCTGGGCTACGGTCCGGGCGGACTGTCGCTGGTCCTTGCGTGCCAGGCGCTCCCGCAACTGCTGCTGGTGCTCGTCGGCGGGATCATCGGTGACCGGGTCCGCCGGCAGTACGTCCTGGTCGGCGCGGACGCCCTGGCGGCCGCGACGTGGACCATGCTGGCGGTCTGCTTCACCGGCCGCTCCGCGTCGCCGGCCGTGGTCGCGCCATTGGCCGTGCTGACCGGTGTCGCCACCGCCATGTTCACCCCCGCCGCGGAGGGGATCGTCACCGACCTGGTGCACCATGAACGGCGGTTCGCCGCGAACGCCCTGCTGCGCCAGTCCACCTCCAGCGGGCTCATCATCGGCCTGGCCCTGTCCGGGGTGGTGGTCGCCGCGGTCGGCCCGGCAACGGCCGCCGTGCTGAACGCCGCGTCGTTCGCGGCATCGGCGGCGCTGCTGACCCGCTTGCGGATCCCGGGCCGCAGCCGCGCCACCGGATCGCTGGTGAGCGAACTGCGCGGCGGCTGGCGGGAGTTCACCGGCCGTCCGTGGCTGTGGATCCTGTCCCTGCAGTACACCGCGGTGACCGCGGCCTCAGCGGCGTACGTCGGCGTGATCGGGCCGCTGTACGTCACGGCGGGCAACGGCGGGTCGCGTGCGTGGGGCATCATGGCCGGCTGCCAGTCGCTCGGAACGTTGCTCGCCGGCGGCCTGGCCGCCCGGCTGCGCCCTGCCCGTCCGATCCTTTTCGCGGCGCTGATGACCGCGCCGTCCGCCATGCCCATGCTGCTGATGGGCCTGGGTGCCCCGTGGATGGTCCTGGCCCTCGTGATGCTGACGGCCGGGATGTGTCAGACGGTGTTCGGGGTGTTGTGGTCGACCACCGTGCAGAACGACGTCCCCGCCGAGGCGATGTCGCGGGTCGCCAGCTGGGACCTGCTTGGCGCTCTCGCGCTGGCGCCCCTCGGGCTCCTGGTCGCCGGCCCCATCGCCTCGGCCGTAGGAGTCGAGGGCGCCGCCGCCGGAGCCGCCGTGCTGATCCTCGGCGCCACCTCCTGTGCGGTCATGTCTCCGCACGTACGCCGATTCCGCGCCCACGGCCAAGATGACCAGGGGTCGGTTGAGGCCGTCGAAGCCTGACCCGTCTTCAGGGGCATGGCCGCAATCCACCGGAAGGGGATCATCGTGCGGGTCAGTGCGCCGGGAGGCTCCGGGGTAATCGCTCTTATCTCGGAGCTCTTGCGGCCAATCCGGCTTCTCGGCTTGCCCGCGCTATGGCTGCCGGTCGTCGAGGCCCGTGGGCGGGGACGGCTGCGGAGCCACCGGGATGGCCGCCGCGTCGGGCGGTCCGGACGCAGAGGCTGATCGAGGGGCCGGGTGGGCCGGTTCACGCTGGCCGGTCATCCAGCGCAGCAGCCGGAAAGCGCGCTCGTTCACCGTCGCATCCCCGTTCTTCCAACCGGATGGCGGGGCGTCGCTGTGAGGAGGCCGCCCGCGGTGAGGACTGCTTCTCAGCGTGGCGTCGTTGAACGGGTCGGGCTTGCCCCCGATCCGGGGCGGAAACTCTCGCTATTGGGCCTCCCGGGACGTGGTCGTCCGTGCTCGCGACACGCGGACGTCTAACATGTCACCAGGTATCTCACGCATGTCACCGTCCAGCCGGCTACTTGCGTGTGCGTCGCAGGCGGCGCCGTCGGGGCCGTTGCTCCACCAGTTCGCGAGCCATGATCCATTCAGCGGCGATCGATTTGGCAGAATCCGCAGGATGAAGCGCCACGTTTGAGCAACGCATGCGCCCGGGAGTTCGCTTGCGATCTGTTGCGGCCGGATTCGGGCAGAGGAGCCGGTGAACCACTGCCGCGTTCGGTGACGTCCGACTGTCGTGGATCGGATGACACGTCTTTGCCGGCGGGGGCAGTACGAGGTCGCGCGGCCGGTCGTGCGCGGCGCAGGGACGGCGCTAGCCGGACTCGGGCTGGCTGCGCTGGCGGCGATGTATGCGATCGCGTTGTGGCGGATGCCCGACTGGATGCATCAGCACGACCCCAAAGACCGTCACAATGCGCGGCTTCTAGTGGTATCGGCCGGCGGCGCGGTGGTGGTGGCTGTGTCGTTGCTCTACACCGCGCGTTCATACCGCCTGTCGCACCGAGGGCAGGTCACCGACCGGTTCACCAAGGCGCTCGAACGCCTTGGTTCCCCCGACATGGACGCCCGTCTCGGCGGAATCCACACCCTGGCGCACGTCGCCAAAGACTCCCGCTCCCACCATGATGACTTCGTAGAGGTCCTGGAAGCCTTCCTGCGGCGCCGTACCCCCGCTGCTTACCGCAATGACGGCCCAACCTTGGCCGCACACCCTCGACCTCCTGAGTGGCCCGATTACGATGTCCAAGCTGCTCTCACTGCCCTCGGGCGCCGACCATGCCGTCCGGAACAACGCGGCCTGGACTTAACGTCCCTGCACTTCGAACGCGCTCGTCTGACCAATCTGGACCTGACCGGCATGGATCTGTGGGACTCAAGCCTCCAAAACGCTGATTTGCGGGGGCGGTGCTGCGCAGAGCCGTCCTATCGGAGACAGATATGCGAGGCGCGGATCTACGAGGTGCTGATCTCCAAGGAGCAGATCTTCGAAGCGCAGATCTAGGAGGCGCAGATTTACGAGGCGCAGATCTTCGCTCGGTTAAGTGGATCTCTGCGGAGGAGATCCAAGCGGTAGCGATGGTGGACGAGCGGACTCGCTTCTGAGTGTTTAGCTACCGGTCCTGGATTCGAGGGGCAGTGCTTCACCAGAGCGTGTTTCGAAGTGGGCTGAGTGTCGGCGTTTTGTGAGCTGGCAGCGACTCCGCCCAGCGCGGCTTCCCGCCGATCAAGCTAGCTTCGTGTCATGGCTCCCGATGCCAGCGAAGGTTGTGACCTTCTGCCAGTTCGACGCGCATTCAGCGGGGGCCCGCCTGCTTTCCCGGGGGGTACGACGGCTCGACACATCCCGATCATCTCCTTTTGTCTCCGGCTTGAGGGCCGGATCTCCGCCGATAGATGCCGGAGCGCAGGAGGCGATGAGCGACACGGTACAGGGCCATGCGGATGACAGGCGCCCCGACTGTCCGGGCCTTGTTGTCTGGATTGTTCGCGGCTGGAGCATTCGGATCATCGGGAGCATACAGAGCGTCCAGAGCGGCGAGCGGCTGCCAGCATCCGCGAAAGTGCGCTGGTAATTGGCCTGGTCGGGTGCCATGTGCGGGGACCTCGGTATGCGAAGAACGCGCGGGTCGCGTCGCTGAGCGCGAAGTCGCGCTCGCCGTGCGCGTGCGGGACGGCGGCCGTGCCGGTACGCCCAGCGGCGGGCTGCAGGCCGGTCATGGGCGAGTCCTTCCGTCCGGGCGGGTCAGGGGCGTGCGCTGATGAGGTCGGCGGCTCGGAGGAGCTGCGAGACGTAGGCGGCCTCCTGCTCGGTGAGCGAGCCGAGCAGGGCGGCGAGGTCGGCGGCGCAGCCGGTGAGGATCCGCCGGCGTCCGGGGTCGAGGGTCCCGTCGTTGGCGAGGAAGGTGTGGATGCAGCCGGCCAGGTAGGCGTCCAGAGCGGGGACGGACTCGCCGCCGGGGCCCTCGACCCGGCGCAGCCTGGCGGGGAAGGGCGCCGCCCGATGGGCGGCCCACAGCGCGGACACCGCGGCCACCGTGTCGTCGGGCGTGTCGTTGCTCATGCCGGGCGCTCCGTGGGGACGCGGTGGGACGGCGTGTTGCGGGCGGCGCGGGGCATCACCGGTTCCCCCGTCGGGGCGTGCTCGAGGGCCGGTTCCTGGCGCGCGATAAGCGACGTTATCGCGCGCCAGCGACACCGCGAGGTGCTCCGCCAGGCGACCGGTCGCGATCGAGCTCGTAGGCAGGCCGGGTCAGACGTGATGTAGACCTGGATCGCCCCCCGGCCGGAACCGATTGCCCTGCTCATCCGCGAAATTGTGAAACCGACGCAGGCCAGGGCGCCGAGCCGGGGTCGGCGGCGAGGCCTGCACGTCAGTCGGGATCGGACACCATGCCCAGTCGTCGGCCACGCGCTCCGCCATTTTCGCCCCGGGGCCACATTCGGGAGAAGAACGTCGACTACCTGCGTCAACATCACCGCCTTCCCGGGGTTGAAGAGTCAGCGGCGGTCGACCTCGTGGCTGCTAGAAACTTCGGGCACTTCAAGCGGTCCCATGTGAAAGTTCTGAGGCATCCAGGGGAGGGACCTGCTGGGTATGCGGCCTACGGGCCGTCGGCTCGATCAACAAGCCGACGGCCCCCTGGTGGTGCAGGAGGCCGTCGCAACTAGGTGGAACCCTCCTCGTAGAAAGGGCTCGCACAGTGCATTACCCCATCCCAAACGCCTACGCCCTTCTTTCGGCGTCCGCGGCAGCCGGCGCCGCCGTCGGGCTCCTGGCCACCGCGTTCCTGCTGTATCCGCCCGCCGCCGATGCCACGGGGGCCCGCGGCGTCCACCGTGACGTGCGTCTGCGCCCTGCGGGAGGCTCGGCGGCGCCACGGACCGGCCGCCCCTGAGAGGGCGGAGCGCCCGGCCGGCCGCTGAGGTCAGCCGTTGACGGGTGCTAGGAGGTGTCCGGTGGATCATGTGTTGATCCAGAGCAGTGCGGTGACCAGGACGATTGCTGCGCGGTAGTTGCGGGCGAGTTTGTCGTAGCGGGTGGCGATGCCGCGCCATTGCTTGAGACGTGCGATGCAGCGTTCGACCACGTTGCGGCGCCTGTAAAGGTCAGGGTCGAAGACCGGTGGGCGCCCGCCTG
>NZ_JBEYYT010000107.1:19451-25865 GCF_040645715.1 Spirillospora sp. NPDC046719
CGAGCCAGCGTTGGACATGTTGGGGGCGCCTTAAACGTACGGGGGCCATCACGGGTGGGCGCCCGCCGCGTGAGCCGCGGCGGCCGCGTCCGGCCTTCTGGTCGGCTCGTTCGGGGATGGTCGCGGCGATTCCGCGGGCCCGCAGTGACCGGCGGATCGCGGCCGAGCTGTAGGCCTTGTCGGCGATCACCCGGTCGGGCCGGCACCGAGGACGCCCCGAACCGGGCCGCGGCACAGCGATCGCTGCCAGGACCTGCCCGAAGGCGGTGCAGTCGTTGATGTTGCCCCGCGTGAGCACGATCGACAACGGCAGGCCACGCCCGTCGACCGCCAAGTGGACCTTGGTGGTCAGCCCGCCCCGTGACCGCCCGAGTGCCTGCCCGGACGCCCGGTTCGTCCCGCGCAGTTCCCCTTTTTGCGGGCCCCGGCGGCGTGCTGGTGCGCGCGCACGATGGTGGAGTCCACGCTGACGGTCCACTCGATGCGGCCGACCGAGTCGTCGTGGACCTGCACATGGGTCAAGATCGCATCGAAGGTGCCGTCGGCGGCCCACCGCCGATACCGCTCATAGACGGTCTTCCAGTTGCCGTACCGCTCGGGCAGGTCCCGCCACGGCACACCGGTGGCCAGCTTCCACAAGATCCCGTTTACCACCGTGCGGTGATCGACCCACCGGCCACCCCGGACGGGCTGGGCAGGTAAAAGCGGCTCGATCCGCCGCCACGCCGCATCGGTCAACTCATGCCGTCGCACCACGACACACCATCAACCCACACCACCAGATCATCCTCAGCAGAACACCAAGATCTACCGGACAGGCCCTAGCGCACCCAGCAGCGCCTGCGGCACCCCGGCGCCGTCGCGCAGCGGGGCCAGCTCCACGAAACACACCTGGTCCGCAGCGCCCCCTACATCCCCGCCTTCGGCGCCCGCGACCTCGACCGATAGCCTCGTCCTGCCGACTCCGCCGGGACCGATCAGGGTGACCAGCCTGGCCACCCGCAACATCTCGGCGACCTCGGCCACCTCATCGGCGCGGCCCACAAAACTCGTCAGCTGGGCGGGCGGCGCGGCCGGCGGCGGCGGCGTCGGGCCGCTACTCAGCAGCTCGCGGTGAAGCGCGGTCAGCTCGGCCGACGGATCGGCACCCAGCTCGTCGGCCAGGCGCCGACGGGTCGTCTCGAACACCACCAGCGCCTCGGCCTGCCCGCCCTCGGCGAACAGCGCCCGCATCAACAACCCCGCAAGCCGCTCCCGCAACGGATGACGGCCGACCAGCTCACGCAGCTCCGGTACGGCCGCCCTGTACTCACCCCAGCCGGAGCCCGGCCTCGATGCGGTCCTCGAGCGCTCCGAGCCGACGCTCCTCCAGCCGCAGGGCGGCCGCTTGGGCGGTCTCGCTGTCCGGCAGGTCGGCCAGCGCCGGTCCCCGCCACAGCTCCAGAGCCTCACGCAGCAGGACGACCGACCGTTCCGCGTCACCGTCGGCCAGCGCCGCGCGGCCCTCTCCGGCCAGCCGCTCGAACCGGGAGGCGTCCACGTTGTCTGGCTCGACCACGATCCGGTAGCCCGTCCCAGCTCGTTCTATCGCACCCGACGGCCCCAGAGCCGGGCGGAGCCGCGACACCTGGGACTGCAGCGCGTGCACCGATACACCCCCAACGGGGTCAATCCCGTCGGCAGGCGGTCGGCCGACACGACCTCGCCGGGGCGCACGAGCAGCAGGGCCAGCAGCGCCCGCCGCGCCGGCCCGCCCAGCGCCACCTCGGCACCCTGGTCATCCCACGCTCTGGTCTCGCCCAAGATCCCGAACCGCATGGCCGCGAATATTCACCGCCCGCGATGATCCGAGCCATGCCACGGGCGATCATCAGGACGGGGAAGACGCGCCCAGAGGATCACGCGGGGCTGATCGGGCCGAGCCAGGTGCCGCCCGAGACGTCCACCGTCTGACCGGTCACCATGCGCCCCGCCGGGCTCGCCAGGAACCCGACCACATCGGCGACGTCCTCGGGCTCGCCGAGCCTGCCCACCGCGGTGATCGCCTCCAGCTGCGCGACGGCCTCCGGGACGGCGGTGAGGCCTGCCGTCAGGTCGGTGCGCACCGCGCCGGGGGCGACCGTGTTGACCGTGATGCCGCGGCGCCCCAAGTCATTGGCCAGGGTCGGCGCCATCGACTCCAGAGCGGACTTGGTGATGGTGTAGCCGATCTGCATGGAGACGCCGAACCGGCTCGCCACCGAGCCCATGTTGATGATGCGGCCGCCATCGTTCAGCAGCGGCAGCGCGCGCTGAATCACAAAGAACGGGGTGCTGACATTGATGGCGAGCAGCTGCTCGAACTCCTGCGGGTCGAGCTGCGCGGCGGCCTTGCCGGAGCCGATGCCGGCGTTGTTCACCAAGATGTCCAGGCCCCGCCCGGCCAGCCCGGCGGTCAGTCCGTCAAAGAGCCGGTCCACCGCACCCTCCGTGCCGAACCGGGCCCGCACACTGAACGCCCGGCCGCCGGCGGCCTCGATCAGCCCGACCGTCTCCTTCGCCGCCTCGTCGTTGCCTCCGTAGTGGACCGCGACCAGCGCGCCCTCGGCCGCGAGCCGCAGCGCGATCGCCCGGCCGATTCCCCGCGAGCCACCAGTCACCAGTGCCGTCTTGCCAGTCAGAACGTTCATCGTCACTCCCTGTTCCATGGCCGGTCCGGAGCGGATCCGGCGATGACCCGATCCTCGCGTTAGGGGCTCACCGGACGCTCACCACAGCCTCACCGGAGCACGTCGACAACCCCGGGCGTACGCCATGGCCCCATCCCCAGCCTCTTCCCGTCAGCTGAGCCGCAGGCGGCGGAGCCTGCAGCCGCCGTTTGCGGCTGGTGACAGGTTCGTTAAAGCCTCCCGAGGACCGGTGATGCACTGACCCCTTGAGTCCAAGATCGCTTGCCGACAGGGAGAAATGTGCAGGCAGGCGCGCGGGCGGCAGGGGATGGGTTAGGCGTGCGGGTCGGACGATGTCGGGTCCACGGTCTCCTGCGGGCTGACTTCGGTGGCTGCCCAGGTGGCGAGGAGTAGGAGTTTGTCGTGGTCGGGAGTGTGAGGTGGTGCGCTGTAGGCGGTGAGGGTGAGGCCGGGCTGGGCGGGGAGTTCCATGGCGTCGAAGTCGAGGGTGATCTCGCCGATCGCGGGGTGGCGGAAGGCTTTGTGGCCGGTGTGGTGTAGGCGCACGTTGTGCTTGGCCCACGCCGTACGGAACTCCTCGCTGCGGGTGACCAGTTCGCCGATGAGCCCGGTCAGCTCGCTGTCGCCGGGCGCGCGCCCGGCCTCGGTGCGCAGCAGCGAAACGGTGGTGTTCAGCGACTCCTCCCAGTCGGGAAAGAAGTCGCGGCCGTCGGGGTCCAGGAACTGGAAGCGGGCGATGTTGGCCGTCTGGGCGTCCCGTTCGGGGAACGCCGGGTAGTACAGGGCCCGGCCCAGGCGGTTGGTGGCCAGGATGTCCAGGCGGCCGTTGCGGATGAACGCTGGCGAGTCGGTCATGGAGTGCAGGACCCGCAGGACGCTGTCGGGCAGCGGTCCGCGAGGGCGTCCGGTACAGCGGGCGGGCCGCTTGGCGGCGGCACGGGCCAGGTCGAACAGGTGGGCGCGTTCGGCCTCGTCCAGTTGCAGGGCGCTGGCGACGGCGTGCAGGACCTCGTCGGAGGCGCCGGCCAGGTGTCCGCGTTCCAGCCGTACGTAGTAGTCGATGCTGACGCCCGCCAGCAGAGCGACCTCTTCGCGGCGCAACCCCGGCACGCGCCGACGGCCGCCGTAGGCGGGCAGCCCGGCCTGCCGCGGCGTGATCTTGGCGCGGCGTGAGGCGAGGAATTCGCGGATGTCACTCTGTGTGCTCACCTTTCCAGGTTAGGTGGACGTCCGGCGCGGAGAGGGGTCCTGTCAGTGCCTGGATCATCAGGCCCTGCTCTCGGCCTCTGACCTGCGGTTGGCTGGGTAGTGGACCGCCGTGGGGGCTACTGGCTCCCAGGCTGTGCCGGGATCGACTGATCCCACCCGAAACTGACCGGCCTTCCAGCAGAGGAGCTCTTTCGTGCCCAAGCAGTCCGCCCCGCAGGAACTCGCGCAGATCGCGCCCAAGCTCGTCGACGTCACCAACGAGGTGCTGTTCGGCGACATCTGGGAACGCCCCGGCCTGTCTGCGAGGGATCGAAGCCTGGTCACCGTCAGTGTGCTGGCGGCCCTCTACCGCAGCGAGCAGCTCGGTTACCACCTCGGTGTGGCCCTGGACAACGGGCTCAGCGTGGAGGAGCTGTCCGAGGCGATCACGCACCTGGCCTTCTACGCCGGCTGGCCCAACGCCATGACCGCGATCACCCTGCTGAAGAAGATCGCGGACGAACGCTCCGCCTGATCCTCGGCGCGGGCGGCAAATCGGCCCCGCACGATCAGCGGGCCGTAGTGAACCCAAAGAGGAGGAACGAGATGGCCGGCAACGGATTCGACCAGATCTTCCCGCTCGGCGAGAAGAACGACGCCTACGCGCAGTACTTCATCGGCCAGAGCTATCTGGCTCCGCTCGCCTCGGGCAGCGTTCCCGTCAGCAACGTCTCCTTCGAGCCGGGCTGCCGCAACAACTGGCACATCCACCACGGCACGAACGGCGGCGGGGACCAGATCCTGCTGTGCACGGCGGGCAGCGGCTGGTACCAGGCTGAGGGAGAGGACCCCATCAGCATGGAGCCGGGCACGGTGATCCGCGTCCCGGCGGGCACCAAGCACTGGCACGGTGCGAAGGCCGACGCGTGGTTCTCCCACCTGGCCTTCATCACCCCGGGCGAAGGTGTCGGTAACGAATGGCTCGAGCCGGTCACCGACGAGGTGTACGGCAAGCTGCCGAAGAACGGAGCGAACGCATGACCGTCCTGGAAGAGACCTACACACTGTCGAACGGCGTCGAGATTCCCAGGCTGGGGCTCGGCACCTGGTTCATCGACGACGACAAGGCGGCCGACGCGGTCCGCGCGGCCGTGCAGATCGGCTACCGCAACATCGACACCGCCCAGGCGTACGGCAACGAGCGCGGCGTCGGCGAGGGCGTGCGCACCTCGGGGGTGCCCCGCGAGGAGCTGTTCGTCTCGACCAAGCTCGCCGCGGAGATCAAGGACTACGACCAGGCGCTCGCCGCGATCGACGGCTCGCTGGAGAAGCTGGGCCTGGACCGTATCGACCTGATGCTGATCCACAGCCCGCAGCCGTGGGACGACTTCCGCGGCGGCGACTACGCCCAGGGCAACCGCGAGGCGTGGCGTGCTCTGGAGGACGCCCACCAGGCCGGAAAGATCCGGGCCATCGGCGTCTCCAACTTCCAGCAGCACGACCTGGACAACATCCTGCAGGGCGCGACCGTCGTCCCGCACGTGAACCAGTTGCTCGTGCACGCCGGGAACACCCCCGCCGAGCTGCTGGCCTACTGCGAGAGCCGGCAGATCCTCGTCGAGGCGTACTCGCCGATCGCCCACGGCGCGATCCTGAAGAACGCCGAAGTCCAGGCGATGGCCGAGAAGTACGGGGTGTCGGTCCCCCAGCTGTGCATCCGCTACACCCTCCAGCTGGGCACGGTGTCGCTGCCCAAGACGGCGAACCCCGAGCACATGCGGTCCAACGCCGACGTCGACTTCGAGATCTCCGACGCGGACATGGACGCTCTGCGGGGCCTGCGCGACGTGGACTACGGCGAGCACAGCGCCTTCCCCGTCTACAGCGGCAAGTGAAGGTGACCGCCGAGTTCGGCGCCACCGACACCGTCGCGTCTGCGTCCGGCTCGATGCGTCATGGCCGACCCGTGCCGGCGCGAGGTAGCGCTCGTCTGGCGTGCGCCGAGGCCATCAGGCGCTCGGCGCGAACAGCACGCGGGATTCCAGGTCGAGCCGGGGGTGGTGGCCTGGGCGGGTGGGGTGAGGTTAAGGGGGCCAGTTGCCGAACCGGCGGATGGTGTGGGTGATGTAGGGCGAATTGTGGCCAGCTCGTCGGTGTTGACGCGGTGGCCTTCGGCGGCGATGGCGTTGGCGGCGTCGGTGATGTCGCAGGCGGCGGAGTAGATGACCCAGTTGGCGATCAGCTCGTTGAACCTGATCACCTTCTCTTGGTGGTCGGGATCGTTGTGGCCGATGAGCTTGCCGCTGAACATCAGCCAGTCGGCGAAGTCGTCGAAGGCTTCGTTGCGGCGCTCATCGGCAATCCCAGTGCAAACGCCGATCGGCTTCATTCGCGGCGGCGCGATGGCCGATCGTAGCCGCCTCGAACAGGAGGGCCTCGCTTTTGTTGGGCAACTCGCAGAGCGTGCGACGTGCCAGCGAGGGGGCCGAGACCCGCGCGACCCTCACCGCGGTGCCGCTTGTCGGACGATCCTCCCCTCCGGCGGCGCGCTCGCCGC
>NZ_JBEYYT010000108.1:0-5276 GCF_040645715.1 Spirillospora sp. NPDC046719
GGGTCTGGAGGAGAACACCGCCGGGCTTTGGTCTTCGGGGTCAGCCGACCTCTTGGTAGGCGGTGGCGATGGCGGCCACGATGTTCAGCTGGACGGGGCCGGCGGCGCGCAACCACACCAACGCCGGGAGGGTCGGAGATCGCACCAGGTCGATGCTGAGTCCAACTGGCCAGGGCTCGCCGCTGGGCTCCAGCACCGTGACGGCCAACTCGCTGAGCGGAGCGGCACCGGGGCCCGGCGGCCGCCCCACCTCCAGGTAGTAGACGTTGGCGAAGGACAACACGACGTCGGGCCGGCCCGGTCCCCACCGCAGCTGCAGATCGACCGAGTCGCCCCCCTCGGCAAGCGACGTCGACAGCCGCTCGATGCTGTAGCCCTCGCAGGCCAGCGCCACCTTGGTGAATGCGTCGAAGGTCATGGCCGAATCACCCGTTCTCCGGTGGAATGCTGCTGCGTCCGCAGACCGTCGGGGCCGTAGCGCGGATGGTAGTTCTTCTGGTTAGGACCGGGATCGATCTTTGGACCGAGGCGTTGAACTTCGCCATCAGGTCTGATCCACACTTCACTGCCGTCGGGATTAGTGTAGTGCCGGTACCCGTCGGCGGTTTCCCCTTGCAGGGTGAATCCCTGATCAGCGAGCTCCCGCTCGGCCTCTTCCAAGGATTTCCCATTGAGGTCGGGGAGCCGCGCCGCGCCGATGTCCTCACGGTTGCCTTTGACCGCGCCCTCGAGGGACTTCTCCAGCCCCTGGGTGTCGGCGTCGCTGGGTTGGACATTGGGCGCCTTGTCGGCGCTGTTCTCGGCGGCCTGGATGACGTGCTCGGCCAGGGCTCCGGCAGCGATCAAGGTGACGGCGCCGAGCAGGGCGGTGGCGATCGGGCCGAGGATGCTCATCGCCAGCGCGGTGTCGGCGGCCGCCGCACCAGCATCGGACGCGCCGCCGGTCTCGGGGGTGAAGAACAAGCCGGCCCCGATGACGACGACGCCGACGACCCCGGCGCCGGCCAGTTCCCATCTGGCCTTGTTGTGGGCGTGCTCGACGGCGTCGGCGTACTTGGTGCAGGCGTTGGCGATGTTCTTGCACAGGTCCGGGAGCGCCTGGAGCACCGTGGCGTCGTTGCAGGAGGCGTACAGCTTGCTTCACACGTCGTCGATGGCGCGGGCGTCGCGGGTGTGGTTGCCCTCGGTGACCGAGTAGATGGCGGTGCCGAGTTTCCCGGTGGAGGCGGTCAACCGGTCGTGGACACTGTTCCAGGCCGCGGCCGCGGTGCGGAGCTTGCCCGGGTCGCCGCTGGGCCACAGCTCGGCGAGCTGGTGGGGGAGCGAGGAGCCGGCCGAGCCGAGAACCGGCGGCGGCATCGCCATGGTCTTGTCGGTGACGACCTGTTTGCCGACCTGCTGACTGAGCTGCCACGCCGGCAGCGGCGGCTGCGCCCCCGGGTTGAGCAGCACACCCGACCCCATGGTCGGCGGGGTGCTGATGGTCGAGTGATGATCGGCCCTGAGGTAGTTGCCTGCGGTCGCGCCCAGGCACAGGGAGATGCCGCCGACACTGCGCATCACGGCGCGGAACGCCCGCCAAGCACCTTGGACCGCACTGGTGTAGTGGGGGGCGAACGCCACCGCCGCCTTGTCCGGTGCGTGCCCGGCCATCCCATTGCAGCCGCTCAGCGCCGCGGCCAGCGCGTCCCAGGCGCTGCCGATGTTCCACTGCTCGGTCGCGAACGTGGTGGCGGCCTGCTGCACCACGGCGGGGGTGATCAGGACGTCGGTCACAGCGGCGTCCACATCCGCAGGGTGGCCTCATGAGCGGTGCGGAAGTTGCGGTGCGCGAGGCCGACGTGGCGGTGCAGCCGGTCGAGTTCGGCGGCGAGGTTGCGGGCGGAGGCATGCCAGGAGTCGGCGGCGTCCTGGTAGGCCCGCCGGGCCGGGCCGTCCCACTCGGCCAGGTGGACGTTAAGGTCCCGTTCCAGGTCCGCCAGCACGCCGTTCAGGGCTTGCAGCGCGTTCCGGAAACTTCTTTCGGTGTCCTCGAACACTTGAAAATCGGCCTCGATTTGCATCGAGCTCCACTCCCACCATCACTAAAGGTGACAAGTGAGGAAAAAGGTATTGAGTCTCGGCCGTAACCGGCAACCCTTGCAATGCTCGACGCCCGCCATCAGCTGCCTGCAACCTGCGATAACGTCGAACATTTTTATAATCGAAGCGTGGCTGCGGCCGCGTTGGTCACGGCGTCCGTCGCTGTCCGCGGTATCTGGGCCGGTCACGCCACCACTGCCCGAGCCTCCGGCGCAGCGTTTGTTCGGGGAACCGGCGGGCTATCGAAGCCTGGGCCCGGTCGGCTGCCTCGATGAGTTCCTGGCCGACGGTGCGCAACCACCAGCGTTGGGTTCTCCAGTCCAGCACCAGGCCGAGCGAGGCCAGCGGCAGCGCAAGCGCGATCAGTCCGATGACGATCCAGCTGCGGGTAGCCAGGCCGGTACCGACGGCGATGAGGCGGACCGCCACGGCGACCACGAAGACCAAGTTGATCGATACCGCGGATGCCGTCACCGACACCAGCGTGCGGCGGCGCCGGCGGTAACGTCGCCACGTCAGTGCCGCTCCTTGATCAGCCAGGTACTGTCCGGCCCGCCGCTGCCGCTTGATCCACGCTACGGCCGCGTCGATGTCCGGAGGCGTGTAGGCGCGGTCGGTGTAGCGGTGAATCTGATAGCGGACCCGAGGCAGACCCCGCCCCTTGCTGTTCTTCAACAGGGTGAGGCTGCTGTAGGCCAGGCCGAGCAGCGCCAGCCCCACCAACGCCATCCCATACTTTCTGTCTACGGTCGAGGCGTCGGAATCGGTGACCACGTTCACGCCCAGGCCCGCGAGCACCGCAGCCAGTCCGGAGAACAGCGGGGCGTACACCAGCGAGACGCTCAGTTCGGCTTGATGGACCCCGAGCGCCCTACCCCACCGGTACCTCGGCGCGGCCAGCAGCCACCACGCCCCTTCCCAGACGAACAGCGCGTAGCTGTAAACCAAGGCGGCGGAGCACAGCACTGCGAACGCGCTCCACACCAGCGCTCCGAACGCGCCCACACCCGTGCTCCTCTCACCGCCGGCGCAATGCTGCAGCGCCACCATTTCGACGCGACGATGGGATATCCGGTTCGGTGACGCTGCCCCTCACGCGACAACGCTCCGTGTGGGAACCTTCGTCAGACGCAGCCGTAGGCCGGACTCCGGCCGCCCCCGCGACGGCCCGACTCCAAGGCGGATCCGCCTACGCCGGGACGGCGACGAGGACACATCCGCCGGGACGGGATCCCCGCCACGGCGGTGGCGCGTGGGGCCCCTTGCCGGGAGGCGAGTGAGTCCGTGACCGCAGACAAGCACCTCAAGCACGCCGCTCGCACGCTGGCCGCCGCCGAGAGCATGCCTAGCAGCCCTCCGTGCCGCTTGGACGAGCGCCGGCTGACCGGCTCGAGACACCAGCCGAGGGCCGCGACCTGGGTACCGGCCACCCGCACTGGCCGGTACCCAACTTGAGCAAGTGCGCTCGGCGAACCGGTGGACGGCGGACCCCCGCCCGGACCGGCTGGCTGTCGATGCGATGCAACACGCACCGCGTGACGTCACGCGTTTCTCCGGTCCGAGTTCGTCAGCGAGTTCCTGCAGGGATGCGGCTGGCTAGGGGGTAGCAAAGACAACCTCGGACAGCCGTGCGGTATCGCCGCGCAGCACGGCGTGTGGCAGGTCGTCGCACCATTCGGTCAGCCAGCGTGCTTCCTGGTCGCGTGAGTGCTGGTCATGGCGGAGGGGGAGCGGGGCCGGTTTCGCCAGCAGCGCGTTCAGGGCCTTGACCTCTTTGGACGCGCCCAGCCCCGTGAGGATCGCCAGTGCCTGCCGCAGATGGTGGTGCGCCTCGGCCGTCTCCCCGGCGTTGCGGTGTGCTACTCCCGCGTTCCGCAGGGCCGCGGCCTCCTGGCGGGGGTCGCGCAGCGATCTGTAAAGGGCCGCCGCCTCCAGGGCCCAGTGGATCGCCGCGTTCCGGTGGCAGGTGCCGCAGCGGCTCGTATAGGCCGCGCTGAGGTTGAGGAAGATCGTTGCTTTGACCGGGAGTGCGTCGATCTCCTCGGCCGTCTTGAGCGCCCGACACAGCTGCCAGATGATGAAGGACGCTGAGCCGCGGGGACGCCAGTCGAGGCAGGTGAGCGCGTGGTTGACGCGGGCGAGCATGGCATCGGCGGAGGCGTCCAGGCGTTCGAAGAGACGGATGGCAGTGTCGAGGGTTCTGGCGGCCTCCGCATAGCGGCGCTGCATCCGCAGGGCATCGCCGAGAGCCGTCAGGGCCTGGCCCTGACAACGCAGGTCCCGCGTGGCCGTGCAGATGTCCAGGTCGGCCCGGTGGCATGATTCGGCCCTGGCGTACCTGCCCATGCGGAAGTACACGAGGCCGAGATTGTGCAGGACATCGCCCTCTGAGACGAGGTCAACTCCGCGCAAGAGTTCGCGTGCGCGCCTGAGATGCGACTCCGCCAGACCGTACCGCCCTCCGATGCGGTAGGCGTTGCCCAGGTTGGCCGAGGCGACGGCCTGCTGCCTCGGGCCCAGCCCGGCAGCCGCGTCCAGCGCACGGGTCTGCGCCGCAATCGAATCGTCCACGAGCTGGCGGAACTCCAGGTAGGCGCTCAGGTCGGCGGCGAGCGCGAACGTGCGGAGCCACTGGCCCGACTCGTGGGCCTCGGACAGGGCGGCGAGCAGGTTCGCGCGTTCGGTGTCCAACCAGGACAGGGCCTGCTCCCGGGTGGCGAAACGGTCGTCCTCGGATCCGCCGAGCCGGCGGGCGGCAGATGCGGCGGTCCGCTGGTAGAACTCCGCGAGCCGGCCATGCGCGGCGACGCGGTCGGGCTCGGCGTCCTCGTCGGCCAGCCTTTCCCGGGCGTAGTCGCGCATCAGGTCGTGGAAGCGGTACCTGCCGTCCGCCGAACCGTCCTCGATCAGATGGGCCGCGCGGAGGCGGCGCAACATCCTGCGGACACCGGAGGCCGGGGAGTCCGCGAGGACCGCCGCCGCGGCGAGCCCGAACTCGGCGCCGGGGTTCAGCGCCAGCGACCGGAACAGCCGGGCCTGCCCCGGGGCGAGGCGTGCATACGACAGGTCGAACGCCGCGCGTACCGCGATCTCACCGTCGGCGTCGGCGTAGTACAGCTCCTCCAGCCGCGCCCCGACTTCCGACAGGTCGGCGACCGTCCCGGCCAGTGGCCCGGACGGCTCCTCCGCCAGCC
>NZ_JBEYYT010000108.1:5286-25831 GCF_040645715.1 Spirillospora sp. NPDC046719
ACCCGCTATCACACCGTCGGCGCCGGGTTTTAACACCCCCCCCCCCCCCCCCCCGAATCCCCCCTGGCGGGCCACCGCCCCGCCCCGGGGCGGCCACGGCTCGTCCGCCAGCAGTGCCGCGACGATACGCAGCGCCAGCGGCAGCCCGCCGCACAGCCGGGCGATCGCGGCAGCGTCGCCGGGATGGTCCTCGATCCGGGTGTCGCCCGGATCGAGGATGGCCATGGCGCGCCTTAGCAGCGTCACCGCGTCCTCGGCGGGCAGGACACCGATATCGACCTTCCGCATGTTCAGCATGCCGAGCCGGTGCCGTGAGGTGACGATCGCCGCCGTGCGGCCGTCGGCCGGCAGCAGTGGCGCAGCCTGCTCGTGCGAGGCGGCGTTGTCGATCACGACGAGGATCCGGCGGCCCTCCCGGGCGTAGGTGTCCAGGACCGAGGTGAACAGCCGGGACCGGTTCTGGAGGCCGGGCGGGATGTGCTCGCCGGGGATGCCGAGGGCGCGTAGCCACCCGTCCAATGCCACTTCGGGTTCGACGCGCCGGGCGGTGTCGTAGCCGAACAGGTCGACGAACAGGACGCCGCCGGGGAACCAGCCGTCGTCCAGCGCGGTCCGGGCGGTCTGGACGGCCAGTTCCGTCTTGCCGACCCCCGCCATCCCGCTGACCGCCGCGCCGACGGGCGTCGGGGCCGCGGTGTCCCGGCTCCGCGGGGCCGGGAGGGCTTGGGGGGCGAGCGGGGCCAGCACGCGGCGCAGGTCGTCCTCGCGGCCGGTGAACGCGGCCGATCCGGCCGGCAGCCCGGACAGCGCGGGGGTCACGGCGGGCGGCAGTTGCACGGTGATGTCGCGCCCCTGGACCACGGCGGAGAAGAAGATCCCGCCGGTGATCTGGTTGCGGGTCCCGTCGCTCACCGGGACGGTCCGGCGCCGTCCCGGACCTCCTCGTCCGCACCGGCGCCGGTGGCCGGGCCGGTGGCGGGAGCGGGCGGGCCGATGAAGGTGATGTCGCGGCCCATGACCACTGGGCCGTGGGCGGCCCCGCCGCTGAAGGTGTTAACGGTCGCGGTGCCCTGCTCGCCGGGCCGCCCGGGCGTCGGTGGCGGGACGGGCGCCGGGCCGCGGTGGGGCCGGGTCATCACGAGCGCGCCCGGGGCGGCGAACGCGCCGAACACGTCGGCCGGCCGGCCCGCCTGCTCCAGTCCCCGCGCGAGCCAGAACACCACGAGCGTCCCGGCTGCCCTCACCGCAGCCGCGATCACCGCCAAGATCAGCGCACCCGCTCTCACAACCTCACCCGTTCCGGCGGTGTATGTCCCGTCACCGGTACACAACGAGGCAATGCCTTCAGCGAGGAACGGAAGGACTCGCGCCAGATGTAACGGCGAGGCAGGGACGGTTCTCCCCGGGCAAGGGGCGGGTCAGCGTCCCCGAGCCTTTGGAGTTTCCTGTTCCACCACGGCATGGGGCGATGGTCTCACCCGACCATCGGTGTGCGGACGCGAATCGCTCAGTCGTCGATGGCGGCGACGTGACCGCCGCCGTCACCGAGACGAGATCGCCTCGGTGCAGAGGCTCTTCGACGAGCGCACCCGCTTTCCCGCCCCCGGCCGCCGAAGCTATCGAGCACGCCGCCGAGCGGGTCGGTGAGATCGACGGACAACTCAAGTAACTGCAGCGAGCACACACGGAGGCCGCGCGAGTCACCGACCTGCAGGACGACATCCGCCAACGGCGGAATGCCCTAGCGGAACGCAAGGCTGCCCACGCCGCCGCACGGCAACCGACGGCAGCCCCGGTCTGGTCGCGAGACTCGCCGAAATCTTCACCAGAGTCCTCGGGAGAATCGGCCCACCGAAATGGGCCGGTCGCCACAGGATCGACCCCGCTTCCTGCCCGAAGACGACGGGCTCGCCTTCGAACGCCGCGGTGGCGGCGCCCGATCCACCGTGGCCACCGCCTACAGCCTCACCCCCTGCTCACATACGCCCTGGAGAACCAGGACTGTGCGTAGCCCTCTCTGCTGTTCATCGATTCCCCGCGCATGTATTTCGGCCCAAGCGCCAGCGGCCGAGTCCTGGCCCACCGGGTGCATCCGGATCCTGGAGTACCTAGAGATCTGGAGTGGGACCCGCACCGCTGCCTGGCGGCCTCCGTTCCAGATCATCATCGTCGACAACGACCTCGACGACGACACGCGCAAAGCCCATGTAGGCCGCCTCCGGCGCCGGCTCCGACCCTGGCCAGGAAGTTTCGAAGGAGCGTGGTGGATGTCGATCTCACTATTCGGAACAGAGGGTCGTCGGCCTGTGTCGGTATCAGGGATTTACAATCATCAATCCTCCACGGATGATGCTTTCCTCGCTCACTCGAGGAGGAGGCGTGGCCCATAACAGCAACTGTGCTCAGGCTAGGTGGCCCGGCTGCGAGTGTGAATGTGGTGGTGCCATGCACGGCTGCCAGGGGGCTTTCGAGGTCGCCGATGGTGAGGACGAGGCCGTGTACGAGTATGTGGCGAAGCGGGAGCAGGACTGGCTCGCCAGACCCTCGGGGCTGAACCGTAAACAGGCCGCGATCGGGTGCGCCAGGGCCGACGTCGTGCACTGGATGCACCGAGACCGCTGGCTGCTGAATTGCGCCAAGACCGCCGAGGAGGCGGCATTCGAGGATGCGGCGCAGTTACCCGGTCGCGGTATGGTCCTGCGCGGACTTACCGATCAACTCGGCTCACCACGCATGCGACAATTCCAAAGGTGGGCCGGCGAAACGCACTTCTGGTGCGAACTGCTCGCCCAGATGGCCCAAGCGATCAGCCGTTACGAGGAACTCAAAGGACGGATGATCCCGACCGTGGAGAGGATCCTGGCGAGCAGAGAGGCGCCAGAGTTGACGGACGGGCTGCGCCGCACCGGAGTGATCGGCGTCGCGGTGAACTCAACCTGGAGGTACCTGCTGGAGAACATCCACACCGCGTCGGGCATCGAGAACAGCCTGATGACACTGCTGAACTGCGGGCAGGTCGACTCCCTCATCTGGCCGATCCGCGTCATAGCCGTCCTCATGTGCCCCGACGCGTCGAGGCACCCGACCGTGAGGAGATACTGCTGGGACCCCATCATCCGTCATGGCGCCGCGAAAGTCCGCGACGAGGTGCAGGAAAGACTCGCCCAGGTCTTCCCCGACGATCCCTGGTTTGCGCAGCCGGGAAAGCTCCCAGGCCACCGCCACGGACATTGAGGCGGTTACACGGCACCCGCAACGTCAGGTCCGGCGCCGCAAGCGGCATACCCGACGGGCGCTGACGCCCCCACGAGCATCAAGCCGTCACCGCCGCTGCCGTCCCACGGCAACCCGCCGATCCTGCCTTCGCCGCCCGCTGCAGATCATGTCGGCCGCCCCCTGTCGACCAGGCGGCGATGACGGCCGCGAAGGTGTGTGTCATCTGTCCGCCGACGCACGAAGCAGCGCGGCCATCTCCTAATCCCGACCCGGGACGATGATCTGGCCTGCGTGCGCGACCGTGCTCATCCGTCCCGCACGGGTCGCCCTGCAGTTCCTCCGCGATCCGTCGTTCCAGGGCGTTCCGTGCCTTCACCTCCTCGTCACGCGACTCATAAGCCGACTCCAAGCGGTGGGCATCGCACTAGCGGCGACCAGCGCCCGCTTCACCGCCTCCTCCCACTCGCCGGCTAGCGCCAGGACCACCTCGGTCCCGAACGCGATCACCCGGGCCATGATCTTCCGCTGCTCGTCCAAGTCGGGAAGTTCGGGCGGCGGCGCGGGAGGATCGCTCTCCCATACAGGCCGATCGCCCTCCACGAACTGCCCTGCCTTCTCGGCCATGTCGACCAGACCGACGTAGGCCTCTTTGCGTAGATCGCGCAGCCATTCGTCGTGCGCGGTCCGGCGTTCGTGTGCATGCCGGTCCGCGGCCATCGCCTTCTCATGGCGCCGGCCTCTGCTGGCCGCCCAGTTCGTGCCGACCCGCTGCGACGCCGACCGCCGCCGTACTCGCGGTGGAGATCCACTGCCAGGGCATGGCGGCGGATCGCGGCCGGTGCGACCGTCGTACCTCCAACTGGACTGCCGAAGAGGGCGATCTCATGGCGTGTGGCAATGAGGGCCTTTCTGCGTGAGCCCGTTCGTGAATACGCAGGTCAGCGGCGCCACTTGTCGACTTCGATTGCCACGTCGACAAACTGCGTGTACCGTCCGCGATCCCTACTCCCGCCCGTCCGCGCGTTGTCCCAGGCTCGGGCTAGATGGACGCTAGTCGGCTGCGGATCTTGGGCACCCAAGGGTGATCGACCGGAATGAGGATGGTCAGCGCTTCTCGCAGGCATCGTCGTCCTTGTTTCGTATGGCCGATGGTGAGATAGAGCTCTCCCAGATCGGCGAGGGGGACCCCGTTCCACCGTTCGAACTCGGTGTCACGCAGGACTTCGATAGCCTTCTGGTAATGGTGAATGGCGTCGTCGTATCGTCGATATCTGCGATACGATTCGCCCAGTCGGCGCAGTGCGGCTGCCTGGCTGTCGGGGTTTTGGGTCTCTTCAAAGATCGCCGCTGCCCGCTGACTGCACTCGATGGCGTTGTCGAGTTCTCCGAGCCCCAAATAAGCCGGACCAAGGTGCATCAAAGCGATGCCCTCTGCGCGGCGGTCGGGGATGGCCTGAGCGATTAGCAGCGCTTGCTGCAGGTGCCCCATCGCTGTATCGAGCTCGCCAAGCTGGACGCGGAGCAACCCGAGAAGATTATGGCAGGTGCACACACTCCACTGGTCACCGACCTGTTGGCTCAGCAGGAGCGCCCTTTCTGCGACCTCGACGCCTTCCCGGTAGCTGCCCAAGTCGTGGAGCCGCCCGCCCTGGGACATCAACATCCGCGCTTGCCCGACTTCGTCCTCTTGACGCCGGGCTCCCGCGAGGCCTGTGTCCAGGACGGATAGCCAGTCATCGGGATGCCATCTCAGGGAGAGGAACGCATGAAGTGCGTAGGCAAGTTTCCATGCGGCGGTGTCATGGCCGAAGTCGGCGGCCCGGCGGAGGGCGGCCACCAGGTTGGCCCTCTCCTCATCGAACCAGGCCAATGCCTGACCGAGGTTGTTGAAGCTCAACGGCAGCGGTCCGCTATCACTCACCTTCTCGAGGGGAGGCTGCCAACTGTTCGGGATGAGCACACGATAGGCGGTGTAAATGGCGTGAAGGTACCAGGTTAACAGTCGTCTGAAGGCCTGGTCACCTGCGTGGGAGGGCTGGTCTAGGTCGGCGCGTTCTACCGCATAGACCCTGAGTAGGTCATGGAAGCGGTAGCGGTCGCGTCCGCTGTGCTGCAGTAGATGCTGTCCGGTCAGGGTGTCCAGGACCGTGCGGACGCGGGGGGCCGGCAGGTCGAGCAGGGCAGCGGCGGCGTCTAGAGCAATGTCCGGACCGGCGTGCAGGCCCAGCAGCCTGAACGCCCGCGCGGCGGGTTCAGACAGCCGACGGTAGGACCAGGAGAACACCGCCCGGACTGCGGTGGTTGGGTCGTCGCTGGTGGCCAGGACATCCAGCCGGTGGTGTTCGTCGGCGAGTTCGGCGACCAGATCGGCCAGCCGCAGGTGTGGATCATTGGCTGCCCGGTCGGCGGCGATTCTTAAGGCGAGCGGGAGATGCCCGCACCGCCGTGCCAGTTCGTGGGCCTGGTCGGGTTCGGCATCCACCCGACTGGCGCCGATGGTGCGCCTCAGCAGGTGCACCGCCTGGTCAGAGGAGAGGACGTCTAGGGGCACGCGGTGGGCTCCTTCGCGGGTGGTCAAGCCGGCCAGGTGGCTGCGGCTGGTGATCAGTGCCAGGCAGCCGGGAGCGCCGGGCAGCAGCGGGCGGACCTGGTCGGCGTCGGCCGCGTTGTCCAGCACCACCAGGACCTGACGACCGGCCAGCATTGAACGGAACAGCGCGGACCTGGCGTGCAGTTCGTCCGGAATTTTGGTGGCGGGCACGTCCAACGCGCGCAGGAAGGCGTCTAGGGCCTCCAATGGGCTGAGCGGCTCTGCCGGGCCATAGCCGCGAAGGTCGACAAACAGCGCCCCGTCGGGGAATCGGTCAGCGATCTGATGCGCCCAGTGCACGGCCAGGGTGGTCTTTCCAACCCCCCCGCCGCCGGCGATTGCCGAGATCACCACCGGCTCGCACGCTCCGTCACTGGGCAGCAGCCCGGACAGCGCAGTCAGAGCATCCTGGCGGCCGACGAACACCGAACCGGGTGCGGGCAACTGCCGCGGCACCAGCCACGGACGGGGCGGCTCCGCCGCTGCATTCGCTGCCGCCGACTCCTGCCGGGTGCCGAGCAGGGTGCCATCTCTGCGTTGCCGCCGCAGTGAGGGGAATCGTGGATCGTCGTAGTGCCGCCGGTCGGCGAAGGTGTGCCGCGCGATGGTGCGCAGTTGCTCGGCCACCTCGTCCGCGGACTTCGGTCTATGCTCAGGGTTCTCGGCGACCAGAGCGCTGAGGAGGTCATCGAGGTCTGTGTCTAGACCGATCGGGCGGACGCCATGTGGGGCGTCGATTTGGGCCGGGCCGGTGAGCAGGCGGTAGAGCGTTACGCCGAGTGCATACAGATCGGCGCGATGATCGACCGGTTTGCCCTGCTCCTGCTCGGGGGGCATGTAGCCGCGCGTGCCCATCGGTGCGCCATAGACGGTCAGGCTCGTCGCGACGTCGGGGAGGCGCGCGATGCCAAAGTCGCAGATCTTGACGGTCCCCTCGGGCACGAGCATCAGGTTGGCGGGCTTGATGTCACGGTGCACAACGCCAGCGCGGTGCGCTGCGGCCAGCCCAGCGCAGGTCTGGATGCCATAGTCCACGACCTGGCCCATCGGCAGCCCCGCGGGGGCCTGTTCCAGCAGCGAGGCCAGATCGCCGCCCTCTAAAAACTCCAGCACCAGAAACGGAAAGAGCCTGACTCGACCGTCGGGATCGGTGTAAGGATGCTCGCCGAAGTCGTAAACCGTGGTGATGTTGCGGTGGTTCAGCCGGGCCGCGGCCGTGGCCTCCCGCCGGAACCGGCCCAGCGCCTGCCCGGCCAGCCCCGCGTCGTCGCGCAGCTCGGCGTGGATCAGCTTGACCGCGACCCGGCGGGCCAGGATCTGGTCGAAGCCCTGCCACACCTGGCCCATCCCGCCGCCGCCCAAGCGCCGGTCCAACCGGTAGCGGCCCGCCAGCACAGCCCGCCCCTCCATGCCGTTCACCGTAACCCGCCCGCCCCGCCCGCAGTGTGACGGGCAATCGAAATTCCGCGCGCCGAGCTGGCCGACGCGGACCGAGCCCGCCCGTAGGGCAGCCGAACGCCCAAATGATCGGGATGAGTGGCGGCCATCGTGTTCAGCACCTCGCACACCTCGGCGGCGGTCCGGCACTTGGCCAGCGCGTACCGGGTGTCCTTCCCCAGACCTCTTGACGCCGGTCACGGGCGCGCCAGCATCCCGACCGTTCCCGCTGTGCGCCACCACGGGCCGGGCACACGCCTGGACATCGCGGTCTCCCTTGTGAAGCTAATCCGTCTTCCCTTCGGCGGTGCCGGTGGCTGGCGAACAGCGGTGGAGTTGACGAATCCCCGTAACGCCTCACTCCAGCCGAGGCATTCTCACCCCCCGGGGTATCGGGTATTCGTCGCACAAGTCGGCCCCACCCCGGCGGACGACGAAACCCACCGCTGGACGTCAGCGGGGGTCGAGATCCGGAACGGCGCGGTGGGCAGCTCGGCGCCGAGCTGCCCCACCATGCAGGCCGAGGCGGCCGGGTATCGTCGCGCGGCGGACAGCTCCCGCGGCGCGACGCATTCCCCTAGGCGCCCGCCGCGCGCACCACGGCGGCGAGGCCACCGGGGCTCCGGGATACGCGGTCTTTACCCCGGAACGTCAGGACCGTGGCTGGTGACCGGCCCTTCCAGCGGGTCGTCCTCAACACGGTCACCACGGGCGTGCTCGATAGGGTCCTGCTCTGGGGGCGGGGTGTCACCGGGGTCGTGGTCGTAGGGAAGGCGCAGAAAGGCGCACAGCACGTCGATGCAGGTCTGGCGGAGCTGGCGGGTGGGGGCGTCGTCGGCCAATAATTGGCACACAGGGAAATATGAATGGTTTAATAAATGCTCTGGCCCGTCTAGCTGCGCAAATGCGCGCCCCACCGATCAAGTCAGCACCTCCGTCAGACACCCGCTGCCACTGTCAAACCTGACGCGATTACTGACATCTACTTGTCGTCCAACAGCAGTGGCCGCATGAGCCCGGAGCGCCCGACGACGGACACCGCCGTCGGCGAGGCCGCAGTCCCCGCGCATCTCGCCGTCCCAGGAGAGGGCGTCGAAGTCGCCACCGCGCCGACCGTGGCACTACGCGGTCCGGCGCCCGCCCGGACCCCGCACCAACTCGCCGACCTCCTCGCGCGCGCCGGATCCGGGGCCGACCTGCCGGCGGCCACGCTGCGGGAGCTGGCGAACGCGACCGGGACCTGGCTCCAAGGCGAGCGCCGCTCCTCGCCCGCCACCCAGGCCGGCTACATCCGCGAGGTGGCCTGGTGGCTGACGTGGGTCATCACCCGGGGCCTCGACCCGACCGACATCAGCCACCTCGAAGCCGACCTCTACCTGGCCGCCCTGCGCGCCCAGGGCCTGAAGAACGCCACCCGCGCCCGGCGGCTGTCGGCCGTCAGCTCCTGGTACGCCTACCTGCACCGCGCCGGCCTCGCCGCGCGCAACCCGTTCGGCTCCGGGATGGAGCGGCCGCGGGTCAGCCAGTACTCCACGACCCGCGGCATCTCCGCCGACGACATGGAGCGGATGCTGGCCTACGCGCAGGTGCACGAGACGCCGCGCACCACCGCGGTGCTGGCCCTGATGTTCTCCACCGGCTGCCGGGTCGGTTCCGTCACTGACACCACCGTGGACAGCCTTGGCCACGACTCCGGGCACCGGACCATCGACCTGCCGGTCAAGGGCGGTGCCACCAAGCGCTTCGTGCTGCCTCCGCTGGCGGCCGACGCCATCGACGCCTACCTCGAACACCGCCGCGAGCGTCCCGGCCGGCCGCTCGACCCGGCGGCCCCGCTGTTCGCCACCCGCACCGGCCGCCCCATCGACCAGCCGTACGTGTTCCGGCTGGTACGGCGGGTCGCCGCGGCGGCGGGCGTCCACGGGGCCGACCAGCTCTCGCCCCACAGCGCCCGGCACGGCGTGGCGACCGTCCTGCTCGACGGCCACCCCCTCCACGTGGTGCAGGACTTCCTCGGCCACGCCAACCCCGCCACCACCCGCCGCTACGACGAGGACCGCGAAAGCCTCGACCGCTCTCCCGCGTACGACCTCAGCCGGATCCTCAGCGCCGGCGCCGCCCGGCACCGCCGCCGGTACGAGCCCCCACCGGACAGCGAGAACCGCTAGGCCCGTTTCCTCCGTCGCGGGCGGAAAGGGGCAGGTCAAGCCGGGGACGTGCTCACGCGGTGCGGTGACCTGCTGCCGGTTTCAGGTGGCGGGTGATGTGCGCGCCTGCGCGCCGGGCAGGTGGAGGGCGGTGATGCCCGCGAGGATCAGATCGATCCCGGCGAGGAACTGCTCGCGGTCGTCGTGCTCGCGCAGCTCGTCCGCGACGGCACGGGTGAACGGGTAGTCGTCGGCGTCGAGCTCCTTCCATGCCGTGGACACGGCGTCGAGGAACTCGGCGCGGTCGGTGTCGGGTCCGAGAGCGGCGGCGCCGGTGGTGTTCGCGGCGTTCTGGCCTGCGGCGCCCAGGATGTAGTGCATCAGCGCGGACGTCGCCGTGAACCGGTCGCCCCTCGGCACGCCCAGCGCGCGGACCCGCCGGCCGAGGCTTTCGAAGATCCGCGGTGTGACCGTCCCGGCGGGGTTGCGGGACAGCTGCGCGGCGAGCTGAGCGCCGAGCCAGGGGTGTTCTTCGGTCGCTTCGAACAGGCCGAGCGCGACGGCGCGGATCTCGTCCCGCGGCGAGTCCGGAAGGCCGGCGGGCTCGACGGCCAGAGCGGCGGCGACGACGGCGTCCGTGGCGGCGTCGAGGAGCTCGCCCTTGTTCGCCACATGCCAGTAGATCGCTCCGGGGCCGGTGGCGAGGCGGTCGGTGAGCGCCCGGAACGTCAGCCCGCCCTCGCCGGCCGCGTCGAGCAGCTCGACGGCCGCCTCGACGATGCGCTCCCGGGAGAGCGCCTCCGTGCGCCGGTGCGACCGGCGTGCCCGCGTAGCCATACCGCCATCCTGCCACGTCTGGAACATCGTTCCAAAGCGCGGCGTTGGGGTGATGGAACGGCGTACCAGAGGCGGGCCGGCCCCGGCCTCGCACCCCCGAAGGGAGCCACCATGACCGCTCACGTCACGATCATCGGCGCCGGGCTCGGCGGCCTCACGCTCGCGCGCGTCCTGCACGTCCACGGAATCCCGTCCACGGTCTACGAGGCGGAGCCGTCGCCGACGGCGCGCGCGCAGGGCGGGATGCTCGACATCCACGACCACAACGGCCAACCGGCCCTCCAGGCGGCGGGCCTCATCGAGGAGTTCCGCGGTCTCGTCCTGGAGGGCCGCGAGGCGACACGGGCCCTCGCCTCGGACGGGACCGTCCTGCTCGACGAACCCGACGATGGCACGGGCGGGCGCCCCGAGGTGCAGCGCGGCGAGCTGCGGCGGATGCTGCTCGACTCGCTCCCCGCCGGCACCGTCCGGTGGGGCCGCAAGGTCACCGGCGTCCGGGCCCTGGGCGGCGGCCGCCATGAAGTGGCCTTCGCCGACGGCGGCACCGTCGTCACGAGCGTGCTGGTCGGCGCGGACGGCGCCTGGTCACGGGTCCGGCCGCTGCTCTCCGGCGCCGTCCCCGAGTACACCGGCATGTCGTTCGTCGAGACGTACCTGTTCGACGCCGACACCCGGCACCCCGCCTGTGCGAAGGCGGTCGGCGGCGGGACGATGTTCGCGCTCCGGCCGGGAAAGGGGATCCAGGCCCACCGGGAGAGCGGCGGGACCCTCCACACCTATGTGGCGCTCCGCAGGCCGCGGGACTGGTTCGCCGGCATCGACTTCACCGATCCCGCCGCGGCGGCCGCGCGCGTCGCGCGGGAGTTCGGCGGCTGGGCGCCCGCCCTCACCGCGTTGATCACCGACGGTGACGCCGCGCCGGTCCTGCGCCCCCTCCACGCTCTGCCCGACGGTCACCGCTGGGACCGCGTGCCGGGCGTGACGCTGCTCGGCGACGCCGCCCACCTCATGATCCCGTCCGGCGAGGGCGCCAACCTCGCCATGTACGACGGCGCCGACCTCGGCCAGGCGATCGCCGCGCACCCCGGCGACGTCGAGGCCGCGTTCACCGAGTACGAGCGGGCGCTGTTCCCGCGCAGCGCCGCTGAGGCCGCCGATGCCGCCCACCTGCACGAACTCATGTTCGGCGACGGCGCACCGCACAGCCTGATCGGCATGCTCGCCGGGACCGAAGAACGGACCGTCGCGTGAGCCGGAAGGGCGCCGCCCCCGGTGCGTGGGCGGCGCCCGTGTGGGGGACGGTCGGGGCCGTCCCTTGCGGTCAGGCGGCGGCCGCTGCGGTTTCGGCGGTGGCGGTCAGGACCGCGCGGCCGAGGATGTGGCCGGCCATGGTGAAGCCGAGGAGCGCCGGAGTCGCGTCCGCCGGGACGCCGATCGAGGCGACGTCGAGGGCGTGCACGACGACGAAGTAGCGGTGCGGTCCGTGACCGGCCGGCGGGGCAGCGCCGATGTAGCGCGCGACCCGGGCGTCGTTGGGCAGTTGGAACGCGCCCTCGGGCAGGCCTGAGCCGGTGTCGTCGCCGACGCCTTCGGGCAGCTCGGTGACGGTGGCGGGGATGTCGGCGACCGCCCAGTGCCAGAACCCGGACCCGGTCGGGGCGTCGGGGTCGTAGATGGTGACGGCATAGCTCTTCGTGCCTTCGGGCGCGCCGCTCCACGACAGCTGCGGGGAGACGTCCCGGCCGCCGGGGACGCCGGAGGCGAGCTGCTCGGGCGGCCAGGCGTCGCCGTCGCCGACGGTGGTGCTGGTCACGGAGAAGGAGGCCGCCTCGGGGAGGCGGGCGAAGGGGTCGTTCTCGCTCATCGCGATTTCCTTTCGGGTTGTGCCGTGGGTGGCGTGGGCCGAGCCGATGGAGGCCCGCGGCGTCGTGCAGGGGGCGGGACCGTCCACTCTCACGTCGCCATGAATCGACCATAGCACCGAAAATCGATTATTTGCATCTTCGTCTATGCTGGCGCCATGCCTCAGACAGCGCACCCCCCGTTCCCGGAGGTCGGGCCGGGGAAGCGGATGCTCTCCGAGCAGGTCCATGCACGCCTCCGGGACGCGATCATGCGGGGAGAGCACGTCCCCGGCGACGCCCTCAAGCCGCACGACCTCGCCAAGCAGCAGGGAGTGAGCCTGGCCGTGGTGCGCGAGGCGCTCGTGCGGCTGGTCGGCGAGGGCCTCGCCGACCGGCTGCCGAACCGCGGCTTCGCCGTCCCGGCCTTCTCCGACCGCCGCTGGCAGGAGATCGCCGAGGCCCGCCGGGCCGTCGAACCGGTCATGCTGCGCATGTCCATCGAGCGCGGCGACATCGACTGGGAGGCCCGGGTGCGCGCCGCCTTCCACCGTCTGGCCCGCACCCCGCCGTACGCGCCGGACGAGGGCGAGTACTACACCGCCGCCTGGGCCGAAGCCCACCGGGTGTTCCACCGCACCCTGCTGGAAGGGTGCGGCAACCCCGTCCTGCTGGACACCTTCGACCGGCTGTGGACCGCCAGCGAGCTGGCCCGCCGCTGGTCCGCGCACCGCGGGCCCGAGCGGGACGCCGTCGGCGAGCACCGCCGGCTGGAGGAGACGGCGCTGGCCCGCGACGCCGACGCCGCGGCCGAGGCCCTCACCCTCCACCTGTCCATGACGGCGGCCGTCCTCGCCGGCGACGACCCCGCGAACCAGGGCTGACGCGACTTCACCGACCGCGGCGGTCAGGGCGGCGTTGCCACTTGCAACCTCGCGGACTCCTCGCCCTCACGGATGGAGCCGGGGATCTTCACCGTGCCGCGGAACGTCAGCGACAGCAATGGATCGGTCATGAGGGTGGTGACCAGCATCATGACGATCATTAGTGAGTACAACTCGCCACCGAAAAGGTGCATCTGCAGGCCGATTCCTACGACGATCGGCCCTGTCAGCCCCCGCGTGTTCATCAGGGCCGCGATGGCCATGGAAGGCCGCGCGGACATGCCCTGGGTCCGCAGCCCCAGGTAGGTCCCGCCAAGCTTGCTCGCCACCGCGACGAAAAGAATGGCGCCGAACTGCCAGAGGCTGGAGATCTTCAGAGACGCCAGGTTGATCTGCAGCCCCGCGACCACGAAGTACACCGGCAACAGCACCGAGGTCAGTCGGGTGAGGCCGTCGCTAATGTCGGCATGCAAAGCAGCGCTGCCGGTGCGCGGCATGGCCATGCCGAACAGAAAAGAACCGAGAATGAAGTGCATGCCCATTGCCTCGGTGGCCGCACCGGACAGCAGCGCCCCTGCCAGAACCACGGGGAAGGTCCACGCCGCAGGGGCTTTCTGGCTCCGCTCCGCGCGGATGAGCCTGTGCAACACGGGCCGGACGATGAGCAGCACACCGGCCCCATAGAGGACGAACAAGGCTGTACGCCACAACGTTGCTCCGCCACCGACCATGGCCTGGACGACGGCGAGTTCAGCCCAGGCCACCACGTCGACCAGGGCGGCGATCGCCAGCGCGAGTCCGCCCAATTCGGTGGCGAACAACCCCCGGCCGTCGATGATCCTCGCGAGCACCGGGAAGGCGGTCACCGAGATCGCCAGACCGATGAACAGCACGAACGCGGTCGGCGACGCGCCTCGCGCCGAATACTCGCGCAACAGGTAGAACCCCAGACCGATGCCCAGCGCGAGAGGGACGAGGTTGGCTCCGAAAAGTCCGCCGATGGCCAGCCGTCCCCGGCCTCGCAGCGCCCCGGCGTCCGCCTCGAGTCCGACGCCGAACATGAACAGAGCCAGACCGAGATTCGCGACCCCCGTAAGCGAGGACCGCACATCGGCGGGGAACAGTGCGTCCGAGATCGCGCCGCCCATCAGCGTGGGCCCGAGCAGAATACCGGCGATTATCTCGCCCACTACGGCTGGCTGCCCCACACGCCCGGCCAGCGCGCCGAGCCCGCGCGCCACCAGCAGAATCAACGTTACGTCCAGGAGAAACAGCTGCACTTGATGACTGGTCAAAGAGGGCTCCCCTTAATGGTCAAGCCACTTGAGTCGAGTCGCTCCACCCTGGGCCGCTTATCGGAGATAAGCGTAAAAGGCACGATCCGTGACAGTACGCGGCTACCCGCCGGTCGCCTATAAGAGGCGGCCAAGTTCTTGCATAGTGAGATGGCTTGAGATCGAGACAATTGAGGCGGTCACCAAAGGAAGCCAAGCCGAGTCCAACAACACATCAACATGGCCATAGCCGCCCTTGACGCACTGAGCCTTTCTCGGTGTGCTGCGGCCTCTCGGTATTGCAGGGTGCGGATGGCTTTGGCGAGGCGCCCGGCGCAGTGGGTGTAGCAGCGCGGCTCCCGTGGAACTCTCCATGGCTTGAGCTGGGCGTCCGGTCGTTCGCCGGGCCCGCGGAGTTCGGCGTGTGCGTGGTTGGCGTCCTTTTGCGTCTCGGACTTGTCACGCCCCTTGTACGGTGTGCGCGCCCGCGGGCACTTGTCGGCCGCGAACGGGAGCGGGCGCACAAGCCACTGGCTGCATCGCCGGCCTCGTGCCTGGCGAACCCGGAGGGCAGCGTGTTCTGCGGGCCGGGGTTGATGCGGAGTATCGCGGTGCCGGAAAACCGTTTGAACGGTTCGTCCGCCTTCCCGTAGGTTGCGTGCGGCCCATCGCCGTGAGGACAGAGGACGGACCCGCGTGACCCCGCCTGCTCTTTAGACCTGACACCTTCTTCCGCTCACCTGTAGCCGACGGACCCCGTCGGCTCTGCCGGGCTGCCCTTGCGCACCCGGCCGTACAGCGTTCGAGGCCGCGCGCAATCGGCCTCGTGTCAGGTCCAGAGAGATCATGTCTTCACAACCTCATACCGCGCTGCCCTGGGTCGTTCGCCGGACCCGGCTGCCTCTGCTGTCACTGCGGTGCGCGGACTGCCGGTCGGAGTCGGCCACCACCGGCGAGGGCAGGTTCCGCGTCAACGCCAACGGCAAGCTGTTGGACGTGTGGCTGCTGGTCCGCTGCACGTCCTGCGACCGGACGAGCAAGCTCACCGTCCACGAGCGGGCGCCGGTCAGGTCCTTCGATCCGGCCGAACTCCACGGCTACCGCGTCAACGAACCGGACCTGGTGGCGTCCACGCTGCTGGATCCGCTGCTCGCCCGGCGCAACCGCTTCGCCCTGGACTGGACGGGTGCCTGGCGGCTGGACGCCCCGTCGGCATGGCTCGACGAGGCATGGCCGGTCCGGGTGCAGGTCGTGTTCGAGGATCCGGTGCCGGTGCGTCCGGACCGGCTCATCGCTCAGGGCCTCGGCGTCAGCAGAAGCGAGGTGCTGCGCCGGATCAAGTGCGAGATCCCGCTGCGCCGTCCGACGACCACCGGGTTCACCTTCACCGTGATGCCCGGGGACTAGCGGGGAGGCGGCCGCGGTGGGTCACCCGGCCCGCCGCGGCCGCACCTTCTCTCGGCGTGTGACGTCAGCTGGACGTCAGATGACGTCACTTCGGCTTGACATGACATCACTATGGCGTCATGGTGGTGGCATGGACTTGATGCCGTACGTCGAGAACCTCCGCCGCGAACTCGCCGTCGCCGCCGAGGCGGGGGGTCCGGATGCGCGGGCGCTGGCCGAGCGGCTCACCGGGGCGCTCGACTCGGCGGCCAGGCTCGCGCTGCTGGAGGCGCTGTCGGCCGCGGCCGACGAGATCACCCGGGATCTCGCACCGGGCTCGGTCGACGTGCGGCTGCGGGGCGGCGAACCCGCGTTCGTGGTGACGCCGCCGCCCGCGCCGTCCCCGGACGCCGCCGTCGCCGCACCGTCGCCGGTGCCCGAGGCCGTGCCGCCGTCGGGGGAGGAGGGCGGCACCGCGCGGATGACCTTGCGGCTGCCCGAGCACCTCAAGCTGCGCGTGGAGGAGGCGGCGGGCCGGCAGGGGATCTCGGTCAACGCCTGGCTGGTCCGTGCCGTCTCCGCCGCGTTCGAGCCCGGCGCGGGCGGCCGTCCCGCCGAGCAGGCCCAGCGGCCCCAGAGCGGTCGCGGCTACACCGGCTGGGTGCGCTAGCGGCATCCGCTCGGCTTCATTCCTTCACTCATCGCCCGGCCCCGCGCCGGGATGTTGGACCGGACCCATGAGGAGGGCTCCGCCATGCCTACTTTCGACACCCCCGAGCCGATCACCGCCGACATCGACGTCTACGGCGGCCAGGTCCGGATCAACGCGAGCGAACGCACCGACACCGTGGTGGAGGTGCGTCCGAGCGACCCGTCCGCGGAGGCGAGCGTGCAGGCCGCCGAGCGGACGGTCGTGGAGTGCTCCGGCGGACGGTTGCTGGTCAAGGGCCCCAAGCCCAAGGGCCTGAAGTACGTGCTGCCGTGGCGCGGCTCCATCGAGGTGACCATCGACCTGCCCGCCGGGTCCCGCCTGGAGGCCAAGGTCGCGGCGGAGGTCGTCGCCACCGGCGCGCTCGGCGAGACCGTCGTGCACAGCTCGATCGGGGACGTGCGGCTGGAGGAGACCGGTCCGCTGGACGCCAAGACCTCCACCGGCGACATCACCGTGGACCGGGTGACCGGCCAGGCCGAGGCGGCCACCTCCACAGGGTCGATCCGGATCGGCGCCATCGACGGCACCGGCACCGTGAAGGCCTCCACCGGATCCATCACCCTGGGCGAGGTGACCGGGGACCTGCAGCTGAAGACCGGCACCGGTGACGTCACCGTGGGCCGCACGCTGGCCGGTCTCACCGTCAAGACCGCGCACGGCCGGATCCGGATCGGCGAGGCGGTGAGCGGCACCGTCCGGCTGGAGACCGGCCACGGCAAGGTCGGCGTCGGCATCGCCGAGGGCACGGCCGCCTGGCTGGATCTGCACTCCAAGAACGGCGTCGTGCGCAGCACCCTGACCGCCGCGGAGGGGCCCGAGCCGTCCGACGCGGTCGTGGAAGTGCACGCGCACACCAACTGGGGCGACATCGACGTCCACCGGTCCTGACCCCCGAAGACCAGCAAGGGAGCCCCCTCATGAGCGACGCGATCACCGCCGAAGGGCTGGTGAAGAGATACGGCGAGGTGACGGCCCTGGACGGGCTGAGCTTCTCCGTCCCGCAGGGCACGGTGCTCGCCCTGCTCGGCCCGAACGGCGCCGGCAAGACCACCGCCGTGCGGGTCCTGACCACGCTGCTGCGGCCCGACGCCGGACGCGCCACCGTCGCCGGACACGACGTCGTCGAGGACGCCCGGCGGCTGCGCGCCCACATCGGGCTGTCCGGCCAGTACGCCGCCGTCGACGAGCACCTCACCGGCGCCGAGAACCTGGAGATGGTCGGGCGCCTCTACCACCTGGGCGCCAAGCGCAGCAGGGCCCGCGCCCGCGAGCTGCTCGGACGCTTCGACCTCTCCGACGCCGCGGACCGTCCGGTGAAGGGCTACTCCGGCGGCATGCGCCGACGCATCGACCTCGCCGCCGCGCTGGTCGCCGACCCGCCCGTGCTGTTCCTGGACGAGCCCAGCACCGGCCTGGACCCGCGCGCCCGCGCCGCCCTGTGGGACACGATCTCCGAACTCGTCGGGGGCGGCAGCACGCTGCTGCTGACCACCCAGTACATGGAGGAGGCCGACCGCCTCGCCGACCAGGTCATGGTGGTCGACCACGGCCGCGCCATCGCCCGCGGCACCGCCGACGAGCTCAAGGACCAGGTCGGCGGCAGCCGCATCGAGCTGACGGTGACCGATCCCGCCGATTTGGAGGCCGCGCGGCAGGCGCTCGCCTGGGTCGCCGTCGGCGCCATGCGGACCGCGCCGGAGTCGCTCCGGATCACCGTCCCGGTGACCGACGGCCCCGAGGCGCTCCGCAGCGTCCTCGGCCGCCTCGCCGAGGACGGCGTCCGGATCCAGGACGCCGGGCTGCGGCGCCCGACCCTCGACGACGTCTACCTCACCCTGACCGGGCACCAGGCGTCCGGCGCCGGCGAGCAGGTCCGGGAGGCCGTCCGATGAACGCCGTCATCATGCCCGTCGCCGACGGGTGGACCATCGCCAAGCGCAACGCCCTGAAGATCCGGCGGTCGCCGGACATGCTCGGCGGCGTGATCATGCTGCCGGTCGTGCTGGTGCTGCTGTTCGCCTACGTCTTCGGCAGCGCCATCCACGTGCCGGGGATGCCCTACCGGGAGTTCCTGCTGCCCGGCATCTTCGTCCAGGCGGTGATCATGAGCGCGCAGATCACCGGGTACACGCTGACCCTGGACCTGCAGAAGGGCATCTTCGACCGGTTCCGCTCGCTGCCGATGGCCCCGTCCGCGGTGCTGATCGGGCAGACCGTCAGCGACCTGCTGATGAACCTCGCCGGCCTGGCCGTCATGGCGGTGATGGGGCTGATCGTCGGCTGGCGGGTGCACACCTCGCCCTCCGAGGCGGTGCTGGGGTTCGGGCTGCTGATGCTGTTCGCCTACGCGTTCTCGTGGGTCACCGCGACCGTCGCGCTGGCCCTGCGCACGCCGGAGAGCTTCAACAACGTCGCCACCATGGTCTCGTTCCCGCTGGTGTTCGTCTCCAACGCCTTCCTGGACAGCTCGAAACTCCCCGCGCCGCTGCGCGTCGTCGCGGAATGGAACCCCGTCTCCACCTTCACCCAGGCGGTACGCGGGCTCTTCGGCAACACCAGCGCGGCGCTGAGGACCTCGGACGTCTGGCCGATCCGGCACGCCGTCCTGGCATCGCTGCTCTGGATCGCCGTCCTCCTGGTCGTGTTCGTCCCCCTGGCCACCCGCCTCTACAGGAAAGCGGTCAGCACCTGACCACCGCCGCACCGGCGCGGGAGACCGGGGAATCGGGCGTCCGGCCTCCCGCCACCAGCGTGCGGGGCGGGAACAGCATGCGGGGTCGGGTGGTTATACGTGATGGTCGGTGTGCCTGGTGTCCCCGGGCCTCATCTATCGCCTTCGCGGAATACCGTCCGGCTGGAGCCGCGTGGCGCCATTCGCCGAGAGGCGACCCGCACACCGGCCCGCACGCATCACCACAAAGCCCCGGCAGCATCCATGTGCTGCCGGGGCTTTGTGGTGTGTTCCTATGTGGATGGCGCGGATGCGGTTGGTGCAGGCGAGGGTGGCGCGGTAGGCCAGATAGGCGTTGCGGTGCAGGTTGATCGCGTGACCGGCGTGCGAGATGACGGCGGCGTCCACCCGGGCAATTGCAGCAGCGGCACCCGGCTCTGCCTGGGCGGGTACTGCCGGGCGTAGACAGCGAGGTTCTGATCGCAGCCAGCGCCGGACCTCGACCGAGAGGCTAATGAGCTAGTGTGCTAGCATCCTCGCGTGGGCGACGAGGACGTCAAGCAGTTCAACGTGTACCTGCCGATCGGGCTGATCAAGCAGGTGAAGCACCGTGCCATCGAGGCGGAGCTGTCGCTGTCGGCGCTGGTCGCGGAGGCGCTGCGCGCCTACCTCGACGACGGCGGCCCGCAGGAGCGGTCCAGCGAGAAGGGGAAGTGAGATGACCACCGAGGGCTTCGAGGCCGTCTACCTGGAGACGCACAACTGGGGGAAGGCGGCCGGGTTCTTCCGGTCGCTGGGGTTCGAGCTGGAGTTCGAGACCGATCACAACTCCGGGCGGCTCCGCAAGGGCGACGGCCCCTACGTCTTCATCGCCGAGGTGCCCGAGGACCGGGAGCCGCAGGCGCGGATGGTGCTGAAGGTGGCGGACGCGGAGGAGTTCCGTCCCGGCGCGGGCGTCGAGGTGGTGACGCCGTTCGAGGACACCCACTACGGGAGCCGTGAGATGACCGTCCGGGACCCCGACGGGCGCCTGTGGATCCTGCAGGCCCCGGGGAAGTGACTCGCTGCCCGACGCGATGGACAGATTTGTGAACCACGTGGTTCACTTCAGGGACAGCGAGTCCGTCCATCCGGAGGCAGGCATGCGGACGTCCGTACAGCGGGAGAAGGTCCGGTTCGACAGTGGCGGCGTGCAGTGCGCGGCCTGGCACTATCCGAGTTCGAACGGCGCGTGCGTGGTCATGGCCGGCGGGTTCGGGGTCACCAAGGAGCCGGGCACCGACCGGTTCGCGGAGCGGTTCGCCCGGGCCGGGTTCGGTGTGCTGGCCTTCGACTACCGGCATCTGGGGGAGAGTGGCGGGCTGCCGCGCCAGGTCGCGCGGGTGGGCGAGCACCTGGCGGACTGGCGGGCCGCGATCGGCCGCGCGCGGTCGCTGCCGGACGTCGACCCCGCCGCGGTCGCAGCGTGGGGGTTCTCGCTGTCGGGCGGGCATCTGCTGCGCGTCGCGGCGGGCGACCCCGCGCTCGCCGGGGGGGGGGCGCAGACCCCC
>NZ_JBEYYT010000109.1:0-25823 GCF_040645715.1 Spirillospora sp. NPDC046719
GTCGGCGGTGAGGCCCTCGCGCAGCTGCGCGAGCGTGCGGGCCAGCAGCCGCGACACGTGCATCTGCGAGATGCCGAGCTCCGCGGCGATCTGCGACTGCGTCATGTTGCCGAAGAACCGCAGCAGCAGGATCTTCTTCTCCCGCGCCGGCAGCTTCTCCAGCAGCGGCTTGAGCGACTCGCGGTACTCGACGCCCTCCAGCGACTCGTCGATCATGCCGAGCGAGTCCGCCACGGCGGGCGCGTCCTCGTCGCCGGAGTCGGGCGCGTCGAGGGACACCGTGGAGTAGGCGTTCGCCGACTCCAGGCCCTCCAGCACCTCCTCCTCGCTCATCTGCAGGTGGGCGGCCAGCTCGCTGACCGTCGGCGCCCGGCCCTCGCGCTGGGCGAGGTCGCTGATCGCCTTGGTCAGCGACAGCTTCAGCTCCTGGAGCCGGCGCGGCACCCGCACCGCCCAGCCCTTGTCGCGGAAGTGCCGCTTGATCTCCCCGACGATCGTGGGCGTGGCGTAGGTGGAGAACTCCACGCCGCGTTCCAGATCGAACCGGTCGATCGACTTGATCAGCCCGATGGTGGCGACCTGGATCAGGTCGTCCAGCCACTCGCCGCGGTTGCGGAAGCGGCGGGCCAGGTACTCCACCAGGGGCAGGTGCAGCTCGACGAGCTGGTCGCGGATGCGCTGCCGCTCCGGGTCGCCCTCGGGCAGCTCGGCGAGGCGCTCGAACAGCGCGCGGGCCCGCGCGCGGTCCGGTACGCCGCTCTCGGACCGCTCGTTGCTCGCGCCGGCGATGGTCGTCTTCTCTGTCACGGGGCCCCCGCCGCACCGCGCCGCTTCTGCAGCGTCACGGTCACCCGGTCGTCGGAGCCGATCTGGGCGTCGACCTCGCCGGCCAGCGACGACAGGACGGTCCAGGCGAAGGTGTCCCGGTTGGGCTCCTGCCCGTCCACCGTGATCACCGACACCGAGATGCGCATGGCCTCCCCGGTCAGCTCGAACTCGCACGACAGGTCCGTCCCGGGGACGGCCTGGGAGAGCAGCATCGCGCACGCCTCGTCGACCGCGATGCGCAGGTCTTCTATCTCGTCCAGCGTGAAGTCCAGCCTGGCGGCCAGTCCCGCGGTGGCGGTTCTGAGCACGGACAGGTAGGCGCTCGCGGCGGGCAGCTTCACTGTCACCACGTCGCGCACGGACAACTGTGTACTGGCAGGCATGGCAGCGGTTTCCTCGGTCACGTCACTCCCTCGCAGGATGGTCCCGCTGCTTCCGAAACTACCGCCTGCGGCGCCCACTGCGAGACTCCGGCGCGCACAGGTTTCGACCGGTTGTCCGAGTATTGACTAAATGACTTGGTCTCTGAGGGGGCTCCGGGCCGCCGGACGGCGGGCGTCACGGTCCGGGACGGCGGTCCGGGGGCGGCGGCAGGAGCGCGCCGGGATGGCCGATCACGTCGGCGGCCAGGCGGCTCCCGGCCTCCGCGGCGGCGCGCCGGTCCTGGCCGGCGAGCCGTGCGGCCAGGTAGGCGCCGTTGAACGCGTCACCCGCCGACGTGGTGTCGACCACGTTCACGTCCGGGACGGCGGGGACCGCCTCCATCGCGTCGCGGTCGGCGATCACGCAGCCCTGGGCGCCGAGCTTGACGACGATCTCCGGGACGCCCGCGTCGCGGAGCCGCTCGACGCAGGCCCGCGCGGACGCGTCGCCGTGCACGATCCGGTCGTCGTCCAGGGACGGCAGCGCGATGGAGGTGTGCGCCAGCACGGCCGCGGCGGCCCCGGCCGCCGCGCCGGGGGAGGGCCAGCCGCTCGGCCGGTGGTTGCCGTCGTAGGCGACCAGCCCGCCGCGCCGCCGGGTCTCCGCCAGCACCTCGGCCAGCCGGGCGCGGGCCGGGCCCGTCATGATCGAGAGGGTGATGCCGGACAGGTAGACCAGGTCGTGGCCGGCGATCGCCTCGTCGATCGCGGCGGGCTGGTCGGGGCCGAACAGGTCCCGGGCGGGCGACTCGCTCCGGTAGTGCTGGAACGTCCGCTCGCCGTGCTCGTCGGTGCGGATCAGGTAGAGGCCGGCGCGGCCGCCGGGGCGCACCCGCGCGTACCGGTCGCCGACGCCGTGGGCGTGCCAGCGCGCGCGCATCTCCGCGCTGTACGGGTCGTCGCCGGTGACCGTGACGAACTGCACGTCCAGCGCGCCGGGCGCGGCGCTGCGCGCGAGGTAGGCGGCGGTGTTGAAGACGTCTCCGGCGTAGCCGAGGGCGAGCCGGTCCGGCGAGAGATGCCGCAGTTCGATCATGCATTCGCCGATGAGGGCGACCCGGGGAACGTTCACGGACCGCACGATACATCTAGACAACAAGTCATCTGATGACCAGACTTCTGGCCGTGCGCAGAAGATCCCCCTGGCGCGGCCTCGCCGCCGGCGTTCTCACCCTGGCCCTGTCCACGACGACCTTCACCGCTCCCGCCCGTGCCGCCGCCACCGCCGCGCAGGCGTGCGGCGGCACGCCGACCCCCGCCTTCCGGAGCTCGGCACCCGACGCCGGGCTGAACACCCTGTTCACCCGCTACGGGAACGACAACCGCCGGACCGACGACTGGACCGGCGCGGACGGCACGTTCTCCACCACCCTGCCCGGCGGGCGGGTGGCGTTCGTGTTCTCCGACACCTTCCTCGGCAAGGTCGACGCCGACGGCGGCCGGTCGCCGGTGGTCGAGGAGGGCGGCACCACCCCCTTCATCAACAACTCGTTCGTGGTGAAGTCCGGCGACCGGCTCAGCACCGTGCACGGCGGCACCCGCGAGCAGCCGAAGGCCGTGATGCCGCCGCGCGACGACAAGCACTGGTACTGGGCCGGCGACGCGATCACCGCCGGCGGCAAGGTCCAGGTGACCTACCAGGAGTACGAGCGGTTCGGCCCCGGCATCTGGGACTGGCGCTGGCTCCGCAACGTCGTCGCGAAGTTCCGGCCGGACCGGCTGTCGGAACCCGCCAGCGTGACCGCGATCCCGTCGTCCAAGGGGATCTCCTGGGCGTCCTGGCTGGAGCGGTCGGACGGCATGATCTACGTCTACGGCGTCGAGGACCTCGGCGACACCAAGTACATGCACCTGGCCCGCGTCCGCGGCACCGACCTGACCAGGCCGTGGGAGTTCTACGCGGGCGGCGGCGCCTGGTCGCGGAACGAGGCCGACTCCGCGCGGATCATGGACGGGGTCGCCAACGAGTACAGCGTCACCCGCATGGGCGGCGCCTACATGCTCATCACCCAGGACACCACCGAGAAGTTCAACACGAACATCGTCGCGTACTTCTCGTGCTCGCCGCAGGGCCCGTTCACCGGCAAGACCACCGTCTACTCGACGCCCGAGACCGGCGCGAACGGCAGCTACGGCAACCCCAACGTCTTCACCTACAACGCGCACGCCCACCCGGAGCTGAGCCGCCCCGGCAGCGTCGTCGTGTCCTACAACGTCAACAGCTTCGTCAACACCGACCACTACAAGGACGTCACCATCTACCGGCCCCGCTTCGTCGACCTGAAGTTCGGCTGACGATGGCGTACCGACGGCATCGCCCGGCCCGCAACTGGGGCGCGCGCCTGCACGAGATCACCTGGTTCGGGATGCGCGCCGTCGTGCTGGAGAACGAGCTGCTGCGCGTGACCGTCCTGGCGGACAAGGGCGGCGACGTCGCCGAGTTCTGCTACAAGCGGCGCGACATGGACTTCGTCTGGCTCGCGCCGGACGGGATCCGCAACCCGCGCGACGTGGCGGGCGGCGCGGGCGACGACGTGGCCGCGTTCCTCGACCACTACGAGGGCGGCTGGCAGGAGGTGCTGCCCAACGGCGGCGAGCCGAGCACCTACCGCGGCGCCGCGCTGGCGCAGCACGGCGAGGTCGCCGGGCTGCCCTGGGACGTCGAGATCGCGGCCGACGACCCGTCCGAGGTCGCGGTGCGGCTGACCGTGCGGGCGCGGCGCGTGCCGCTGCGCGTGGTGAAGACGTTCCGGCTGGCGTCCGGCGAGCCGGAGCTGCGCGTCGACGAGGAGCTGACCAACGAGTCGGGGGTCGAGCTGGAGGTGATGTGGGGCCACCACATCGTCTTCGGCGCCCCGTTCCTGCGCCCCGGGCACCGGATCCGGCTCCCGGACGGGGTGGCGGCCGGGCCGGAGCTGGCGGTCGTCCCCGAGCACGGCGCGCCGAGCGACATCCACTACCTGTCCGGGTTCCGGGACGGCCGCTACGAGATCATCGACCCGGACGCGGGCCTCGGCCTGCGGGTCCGCTGGGACGCCGCCGTCCTGCCGGACCTGTGGCTGTGGCGGGAGCTGGGCGCCGCCAAGGAGGCGCCGTGGTGGGGCCGCGCGTACGTGGTGGGGCTCGAACCGTTCGCCGGACGGCCGACCGAGGGCCTCGCCGAGGCGGTGCGCAACGGGTCGGCGCTCACCCTGCGGCCGCACGAGACCAGGCCGCTGTGGCTGCGCGCGGCCGTGATCGAGGGGGAGGAAGCGCGATGAGGGCAGGCGGCGGGGAGTTCGCCGGCAAGGTCGCCGTGGTCACCGGAGGGTCGCTCGGCATCGGCCGGGCGGTGGTGCGGCGGCTCGCGGAGGACGGTGCCGCGGTCGTCTTCTGCGGCATCGACGAGGACGGCGTCCGCGCCGCCGAGGCGGAGCTGCGCGGCGGCGGCCTGGACGTGACCGGCGTCGTCGCCGACGTCACCGACGCCGCGCAGATGCGCGGCCTCGTCGGCCGCGCGGTCGACGCGCACGGCGGGCTCGACACCGTCGTCACCTCCGCCGGGATCCAGCGGTACGGGACGGTCGAGGACACCCCCGAGGAGCTGTGGGACGAGGTCCTCGACGTCAACCTCAAGGGCGTCTTCCTGGTCTGCAAGGCGGCCGTCCCGGAGCTGCGGCGGCGCGGCGGCGGCACGATCGTCACGGTGTCGTCGGTCCAGGCGTTCGCGTCGCAGGACCGGGTCGCCGCCTACACCGCGAGCAAGGCCGCGATCAACGGGCTCACCCGGGCGATGGCGCTGGACCACGCCGCCGACGGCATCCGCGCCAACGTCGTGTGCCCCGGCTCCGTCGACACCCCGATGCTGCGCTGGGCCGCCGACCTGTTCCGCGGCGGGACGAGCCAGGACGACCAGGTCGCCGAGTGGGGCCGGGCGCATCCGCTGGGCCGCGTCGCGCGGGCGGAGGAGGTCGCCGAGGTGGTGGCGTTCCTCGCCGGCCCGCGCTCCTCGTTCATCACCGGGGCCGAGCACCGCGTCGACGGCGGCCTGCTCGCCCGCAACCCCGCCGCACTCCCGGAGGTCTGAATGCCCGCCGCCCGCGTCTTCTTCGACGGCCTGTTCAGCAGCCCGCGCCTCGACCACCCCGAGTGCGTCGCGGTCCATCCCGACGGCAGCGTCTGGTGCGGCGGGGAGGCGGGCCAGATCTTCCGCGTCGACCCGGCGGGCGGGAGCGTCGAGCAGGTCGCGACCACCCACGGGTTCGTGCTCGGCATCGCGTTCGACGCGTCCGCCTCCCACCTGTACATCTGCGACATCCAGCATCCCGGCGTGTTCCGGCTGGAGCTGGCCTCGGGTGAGGTGTCGCTGTTCGCGGACGGCGCGGACGGCCACCGCTTCGTCAACCCCAACTACCCGGTGATCGACGCGGCCGGCCGGATCTACGTCTCCGACAGCCGGCAGATCGACGCCCCGGGGCCCTCGGTGTTCCGCTACGCGCCGGACGGCACCGGCGAGGTCTGGGACGACCGTCCGATGGCGTTCGCCAACGGCCTCGCGCTGGCACCGGACGAGTCGGCCCTGTACGTCGCCGAGTCGTTCCTGCCCGGGATCACGCGCGTCGAGATCCGGGCGGACGGCACCGCGGGCGACCGCTCGACGGTCGCCGAGCTGCCCGGCACGGTCCCCGACGGCATCGCGTTCGGCCCCGACGGCCTGCTCTACGTCGGCCTCTACGAGCCCAGCGAGGTGCTGCGGCTCACCCCGGACGGGCGGCCGGAGTCGGTCGTCCGCGACCCCACCGCCCACCTGCTCTGCCATCCGACGAACCTGGCGTTCCGGGGCACTACGGCGTTCGTGGCGAACCTCGGCCGCTGGCACATCAGCGCGTTCGACCTCTGACCCCCAGGAAGGTCCGCATGCGTCTTCTCGTTCGTGCGGCCGCGGCTTCGACGCTGGCCGCGACCGCACTGCTCGCCCCCTCGGCCGCGGCCCACGCCGCCGCTCTGACCTGCGGCGGGAGCGCCGCGCCGACGTTCGGGACGGCGACGCCCGACAGCTCGCTGAACGCGCAGTTCACCTCGTACGGCAACGGCAACGCGCTGCTGGACGACTGGACCGGCGCCGACAGCACCTACTCGGTGAAGCTGCCGGACGGCCGGACGGTGTTCGGCTTCTCCGACACCTTCCTCGGCAAGGTCAACGCGGACGGGTCGCGGCCGATGGCCGTCGCCGACGGCGGCACGACCCCGTTCGTGAACAACACGTTCGTCGTGCGGTCGGCGGCCGGCGCGTTGACCGGGACCGCGCACGGCGGCACCGCCGCGAACCCGACGGCCCTGCTGCCGCCGCGCGACGCGTCGCACGTCTACTGGGCGGGCGACATGACGATCAATGGCGGGGAGATCCAGCAGCCGTACCGCGAGTACAAGGTCGGGTCCGGCGACCTGGACGTGACGTGGGACGCCAACGTCCTCGCGCGGTTCTCCACGAGCGACCTCACCCGGCCGACCTCGGTGACCTCGCTGCCGTCCGGCAGCGGCGTCATGTGGGGGTCGGCGCTGCTGCGGGACGGCGGCTACACCTACGTCTACGGCACCGAGGACCTCGGCTCGGGCGGCAAGCACATGTACGTCGCGCGGGTGGCGGGCACCGACCTGCGCGGGACGTGGAGCTACCTGGCGGCGGGCGGCGCATGGTCGCCGTCGGAGTCGGCGGCCGTGGAGGTGCTGGGCGGCGTGTCCAACGAGTTCAGCGTGAGCAAGCGCGGGAACTTCTACATCCTGCTCACGCAGGACACCAAGGACGCGTTCAGCGCGCAGATCGACACGTACCTGTCCTGCTCGCCGGCCGGGCCGTTCACCGACGAGAGGACCGTCTACAACACGCCCGAGGGCGGGCCGTTCGGCTCGTACGGCGACCCGGACGTCTACACCTACAACGCGCACGCGCACGCCTCGCTCACGACGGCGAACAAGCTCGTGGTGTCGTACAACGTCAACAGCCTCGACACGACCACGGGGCCGGCGCGGGACGTGTACCGCGACGTGAGCATCTACCGCCCGCGCTTCGTCGACGTCCCCGTGACGGGCTGATCCGGTGGATCCCGAACTGTCCGAGGCGCTCGGCGGGATGCCGTACGTGAGCCTCGCCGACCCGGTCAAGGCGCGCGCCGCGATGCGGGACCTGGCGGCCGCGCTGTCGGGGGAGCCGGCGGCCGACGCGCGCGTGGACGTCGCCGACCGGACGGTCCCCGGCGGCGTGCCCGTGCGGGTCTACCGGCCGCGGCGGCCCGCCGGTCCGGCCCTGGTGTACTTCCACGGCGGCGGGTTCGTCACCGGCGATCTGGGCAACGAGCACCGCCGCTGCCTCGGCTTCGCCGCGGAGCTCGGCATCGTGGTGGTCTCGGTGGACTACCGCCTCGCGCCCGAGCATCCGTTCCCCGCGCCGTTCGAGGACGCCTGGACCGCGACCGCCTGGACGCACGCGCACGCGGCCGAACTCGGCGCCGATCCCGGCCGCATCGCGGTCGGCGGCGGCAGCGCGGGCGGCGGGCTGGCGGCGGCGGTGGCGCTGCGGGCGCGCGACGAGGGCGGGCCGCCGCTCGCCTTCCAGCTGCTGCTCTACCCGGTGCTCGACGACCGCATGGACACCCCGTCGATGCGGGCCTACACCGAGCCGCCGCTGTTCAACCGGGGCGAGGTGGAGCAGATGTGGCGCCACTACCTCGGCCCGGCCCGGGGGACGCCGGGCTGGGAGACGCCCGTGTACGCGGCCCCGGCCCGCGCGCGGGACCTGTCCGGGCTGCCGCCCGCGTACGTGCTGGCGGCCGAGGCCGACCCGCTGCGCGACGAGGACCTCGCGTACGCGCTGCGGATGATCGAGGCCGGCGTGCCGGTCGAGCTGCGGCACGTGCCGGGCGCCTACCACGGCTTCGACGGCGTCCTGTCGGCGGCGGTGGCGCGCCGGGCGCTCGCCGACCAGCACGCCGCGCTGCGCCGGGCGTTCCTTCTCGAGCCCGGACACCGCCTCGACCCTGGACATCCCGGTACATCAAGTGATTAGATGACTTGACTTCTTCCGGGAGTGAACGAGGTAACGAATGTCCAAGGATGTGGCCCGGCCCAGCCTCTCCGACGCGCTCACCGAGCGCGTGCTGGAGCTGATCCGCTCCGGCGGGCTGCGTCCCGGCGACCGGCTGCCCTCGGCACGGGAGCTGTCCGAGCGCTTCGCGGTGACCACCCCCACGCTCCGCGAGGCGCTCCGCCGGCTGGAGGCCACCGGCGCCGTCCAGATGCGGCACGGCTCCGGCATCTACGTCGGCGCCGACCTGGAACGGGTCGTCATCCCCAACCCGAACGTCCGGCCCCTGCAGGGCGACCAGCTCCTCCAGCTCCTGGACGCCCGGCTGCTCATCGAACCCCCGCTCGCCGCGATGGCCGCCCGCCGCGCCGAACCCGGCGACCTGGAGCGGCTGCGCGCCGGCCTGGACCAGGCGGGCCGGCACCTGGAGGGCGAGGACGCCGAGCTGGACGCGGCGAACATGTCCTTCCACCGCGCCACCGCGCACGCGTCCGGCAACGCGGTGCTCGGCGAGGTCATCGACTCGCTGCTGTCGGTGCACGGCGCCGAGCAGCGGGAGATACTGCGGATCTTCGACGACCGGCGCCGCGACCACGAGGACCACCGGGCCATCCTCGGTGCCATCGAGGCCGGCGACGCCGAACGCGCCGAGGAGCTGATGCGCGCCCACCTGCGCGACGTCACGAAGGTCATCGCGTCCCGGCTCGCCTGACCCACCGCCCGCCCGACCCACCGGCGACACCCCTTCCGACCGCCCCACGACCCACCGCCCGTCACCGGCCGCCCGCCCGCTCAGGGCCCGCGGTCTCCTTCGGCACACCCTCGACCGGCGACACCCACCCCACCCTCCACCACCTCCGCACCCCACCACCGTCCGCACACCGGAACACCGTCAGCCGACCTCCAACCACCCCACGAACCAGGGAGGCCCCCATGCCGTCGATGCGCATGCGCACGACCGCCGTCCTCGCGGCGGCCGCGGCGCTCGCCGCGGTCGCGGGCTGCGCCTCGGGCAACGACTCGGGAGGGTCGAAGTCCGGGCTCAGGCTCTACAACGACAAGGGCGCGTGGAAGCCCTTCTTCGAGCAGATGAGCGCGCTGGGCAAGCAGCAGACCGGGCTGGACATGAAGCCCGTCGGGTACACCGACGAGCCCACCTACACCGCGTTCATCAAGTCCTCGTTCCGCACCAAGGTCAAGCCGGACCTGTTCACCTGGCAGACCGGCGGGCGCCTGGAGGAGATCGTCGCGCAGAACCAGGTCGCCGAGACCACGTCGATCTGGCAGGACGCCATCAAGAGCGGCGACCTCACCCAGGACCTCGCCAAGTACTACACGGTCGGCGGCAAGCAGTACTGCGTGCCGCTGAACACCGGGTACTGGGGCATGTTCTACAACAAGAAGATCTTCGCGAAGTACGGGCTGGCGCCGCCCGCCACCTGGGCCGACCTGATGAAGATCGCCCAGACCCTGAAGGGCAAGGGCCAGGTCCCGTTCAACCAGACCACGCCCACCTCGCTGTTCTCCTTCGCCTGGTTCGAGCAGCTGCTCGCCGGCACGGACCCCGACCTGTACGAGCGGCTGTCCACCGGTCAGGCGTCCTACACCGACCCCGGCGTGGTCAAGGTGATGGAGCAGTGGAAGTCGATGATCGACTCCGGCTACTTCTCCAACCCCGGCGACAAGGCCGACCCCGCCGACCACTTCAAGGCCGGCGACGCCGCCATGGTCATCAGCGGCACCTGGTTCAACACCAGCATGACCCAGCGCGGCCTCAAGCTCGGCACCGACTACGGGTTCTTCCTGATCCCGAACGTCCAGCCGTCCCTGCCGAAGCGGTCGCTGATCTTCGAGAGCGGGCCGCTGTGCTCGCTGCGCAAGGCGCCCGACTCCGCCGCCAGCACCAAGTACCTGAAGTGGTGGGTGACCCCCGCCGCGCAGGAGAAGTGGGCCAACGCGCGCGGCGACGTGTCCGGCAACCCCAAGGTCAAGATCGCCGACCCCGAGCTGGACAAGATCACCAAGGAGGCCGCGAACGGCGGGAACCGGTTCGTGCTCCGCTACTTCGAGGCCGCGCCCGCGCCCGTCCTGACGGCCGCGCTCAGCGGGTTCGACGGCTTCCTCAGCAAGCCCGGCTCGTACATGTCGGTCCTCAAGGACATCCAGAAGGCCAACGAGGACTACTGGAAGACCCACAAGGCCGGAAGCTGAACCGATGACCGACCAGACGACCGCCGTGCGCGCGAGGACCCCGCACCGCCGCGCGCACGGCGGGCACCAGCGCGGCGGGGGAGGCGGGCGCCTCCCGAGCGGGTTCGCGATGCACGGCCGGTTCCGGCACGCCTACCTCACCCCGGCCGTCCTTTTCGTCGCGGTGCTCATCTACCTGCCGTTCCTGTGGACGGCGTACCTGAGCCTCACCAGCTACGACGGGCTCGGGTCGCCGAAGTTCACCGGGCTCGACAACTACCGGCGGCTGTTCCAGGACGAGGCGCTGCTCACCTCCGTCCGCAACACCCTGCTGTGGGTCGCGGGCACCACGATCCTGCCGGTCGGGCTCGGCCTGCTGGTCGCCGTGCTGTCGTACAACATCAAGGGTGGCGCGTGGTACCGGCTGCCGTTCCTCATCCCGTACGCCATGTCCGGCGCCGGCCTCGGCCTCATCTGGGGCTTCATCCTGCAGCCCGACGGCATGGCCAACCAGGTGCTGTCGTTCCTCGGCATGCCCGGCGGCCACACCGAGTTCCTGCAGGACGGCCCCCGCAACACCCTCGCGATGATCGTGGTGTGGGCGTGGCAGCAGCTCGGCGTCAACATGCTGCTGTTCGTCGTCGGCCTCCAGTCGATCCCGCGCGCCCCCATCGAGGCCGCCCGCATCGACGGCGCGTCCGGCTGGCAGCTGTTCCGGCACGTCATCTGGCCGCTGATGCGGCCGCTCACCACCGTCGTGTTCGGGCTGGCGCTGGTCGCGAGCCTGAAGACGTTCGACATCGTCTGGGTGATGACGCAGGGCGGCCCCGGCCGCACCTCCGAGACCCTCGCGGTCACCATGTACCGCCAGGTCTTCGTCGCCGACGAGTACGGCTACGGGTCGGCGATCGCGGTGGCGCTCACCACCGTCACCGGCCTCGCCTCCTACGTCTACCTGCGCCACCAGCTCGCCAGGGAGGGCTCCTGATGCGCCGCGCCGTGCTGATCGTCCTCGGTCTGGTGTGGCTGTTCCCGACGTACCTGATCGTCGCGAACGCCGTCCGCCCCGCCGGCGACTACGATCCGTCCGACGCGGTGAAGCCGCCGGGGTCGGTCGGCCTGTTCGACAACATCTCCGAGGCGTGGAGCCGCACCGACGTCGGCTCTACCATCGGCAGCACCGCGATCTACAGCCTGGTCGCGCCGGCGCTCGCCGTGCTGTTCGGCGCGCTCGCCGGGTACGCGATCGTGGTGCTGCGCGTCCGGTTCGGCTTCCTCTGGTTCATCGTGATCTTCGCGGGCACCGTCGTGCCGTTCCAGATGCTGCTGGTGCCGCTGTTCGTCGGCTACAGCAAGGTGTCGCTCTACGACAACCAGATGGGCCTGGTGCTGGTCCACACCGCGATCAGCGTCCCGCTCGCCGCGCTGGTGATGCGCAACTTCTTCGGCTCGGTGGCCGTCTCGATCTTCGAGGCGGCGCGGCTGGACGGCGCGTCCACGTTCCGCATCTTCTGGCGCATCTACCTGCCGCTCTCGTCGGCCGCGCTGGCCGCGGTGTTCATCCTCGAGTTCACCTACGTCTGGAACGACCTGCTGTTCGGGCTGACGCTGGCGCAGTCCGACAACGTGCGGCCGGTCTGGGCGGAGCTGTCGGCGCTCACCACCGACGTGTACGCCGGGACGCCCGTCCCGGTCGCGCTGGCCGCCGGGCTCGTGGTCTCGCTCCCCACGGTCGTGCTGTTCCTGGCGACGCAGCGGCTGTTCACCCGCGGGCTGACGCTCGCCCAGTTCTGACCCCCCGGTCACAGTCATTCTGAGAGGACACGGATGACCAGTCGGCTCCTGACGGAGAGCCTCGGTTCCCCGGACTACGACGGAATCCGCGCCGCCCTCCGCCACGACACCTCCGCGGAGGTGCTCGCGGTCCGCGGGCTGTCGGTGCGGGCGGCGGTGCTCCCGCTGTTCAGGCGGGACGCGGCCGGCGCGCTCCGGCAGGCCGTCCGGATCGAGGCGGGCCCCGGGCTGACGCTGCGGCTCGGCGACGCCGAGGAGCGCACCGACGACGCGGGCCGGGCGACCCTGCTCGTCCCGGCCGTCGACGCCCCGCGCCGCCTCACGCTGGAGGTGCGGGACGGCGCGGGCCTCGTCGGCGCCGCCCCCCTCGACGTCACCCCGCAGCGCAAGTGGAGCGTCTTCGTCGTCCACCACTCGCACCTGGACATCGGCTACACCGACACCCAGGGCACCGTGCTGCGCCACCACCTGGACTACCTGGACGCGGCGCTGCGGCTGTCCCGGGAGACCGACGGCCGGCCCGACGACGCCCGGTTCCGCTGGTCGGTGGAGTCGTCGCTGCCCGCGCTGCGCTGGCTCGCCACCCGGCCGGACGACCAGGTCGCCGAGTTCGTCGACCGGACCCGGAGCGGGAACATCGAGGTCACCGCGTTCCCCATGCAGCTGCACACCGAGGCGTGCTCGACCGACGAGCTGTACCGGCAGCTCCGGTTCGTCAAAGACCTGCGGGACCGGCACGGCATCGACGTCCGCTCGGCGATGCACACCGACATCCCGGGCGCGGTCGTCGGCGTCGTCGACGCGCTCAACGCCGCGGGCGTCCGGTACCTCGCGGCGGCGCACAACTGGGCGGGACGCTCCGTCCCCTACATCACCGGCGGCGACAAGCTCGGCCGCCCGTTCCGCTGGCGGGCGCCGAGCGGCCGCGAGCTGATCGTGTGGTTCACCGACACCCCGCACGGCATGGCCTACATGGAGGGGAACACCGTCGGGCTGGTCGACGGCTACGACCTCGCCGAGGACCTGCTCCCGCGCTACCTGTCCTCCCTCGCCGACCGGCCCTACCCGTACGGGCCGGGCACCTTCGGCTGGTACGCGGCCCCCGGCCAGGTCGGCGCCGACAAGGCCCCCGACGTCCTCGACGCCGTGCACCTGCGGGTGCAGGGCGCGCACGCCGACAACGCCGGCCCGTCGATCATGCCCGCCGACATCGCGCTGCGCTGGAACGCGACCTGGGAGTACCCGCGGCTGCGGATGGCGACGAACGCCGACTTCTTCGCGCACGTCGAGGAGCACCACCACGACCGGCTCCAGGTCCACGAGGGCGACTGGACCGACTGGTGGGCCGACGGGCTCGGCTCCGGCGCCCGCCCGCTCGGCCACGTCCGGCGCGCCCAGAACGTCCTGCGCACCGCCGAGACCCTGCACGCCCTCGCCGGCGCCGAGGCCGAGGGGCTCGACGACGCCTACGACAAGGCCGCGCTGTTCGACGAGCACACCTGGGGCGCCGCCAACCCGTGGGAGGACGCCGAGGAGGGCACCGACTCCGGCGGCCTGCAGTGGACCCGCAAGTCCGCGGTCGGCTACCAGTCCTACGACGACGCCCTCGACCTGCTGCAGGCCGGGGCGCGGCGGTTCGGCGCCGCGCTCGCGCCCGCGCCGGACGCGCTCGCCTCGTTCGCCGTCCTGAACCCGGGGTCCGCCGCCCGCACCGACGTCGTCCGCGCCTTCCTGCCGCGCGACGTGGTGCCCGTCGACATCCCCGTGACGCTGCTCGACGCCCGCACCGGCGAACCGCTGCCGCACCACGAGGAGGAGGTCGACCCCGACGAGTGGCCGACCCGCCCCATCGGCCGCCACCTGGAGGCCGTCGTCCCGGACGTCCCCGGCATGGGACGCGTGCGGCTGGACGTCGTGCGCGGCGAGGCCCCCGCGCCCGCGCCCGTCGACCTCGGCCGCGACGGGGTGATCGAGAACGAGTACTACCGCGTCACCTACGACCTCGCCGAAGGCCACCTCTCCTCCGTCTTCGACAAGGCCGCCGGACGCGAACTGGTCAACGCCGACGCCGCCGCCGGGTTCGGGCAGTACGTCTACGACCGGTACGCCACCGCGCCCCACTTCAACCACATGTCCGGGCACATGCTCGTCCACGACCGGACGCTCCTCGGCGACCGCGCCCTCGGCCGGCACGCCGCCGTCGTCAGGTGTGAACGCACCCCGGTGGGAGAACGCCTCATCGTGGAGCTCACCGGAAAGGGCGTCGACTGGATCCGCACGACCCTCGACCTGCACGCCGGCGTGCCGCGCCTCGACCTGCGCTTCCAGCTCGGCAAACAGCCCACCGCGACCAAGGAGGCGGTGTTCTTCGCCTTCCCCTTCGCGGCCGGCGGGCCGCCCGCCGCGTGGGAGCTGACCGGCGGCGTCGGCGGCACCGGCGTGCCCAGCGTCCCCGGATCGGCCGAGCACATGCGCCCGATCCGGCACTGGGTCGCGTTCGAGGACCCCGACCTGACCGTGGCGTGGGCGACGCTGGAGGCGCCGCTCGTCCAGTTCGGCTCCATCCACATGCCGTACGCGCCGTTCCCGCCCACCGTCGACGACGAGCCCGCCACCGTCTACTCCTGGGCGCTGAACAACATCTGGGACACCAACTTCCCGTCCCAGCAGCAGGGCGAGACCACCTTCCGGTACGCCGTCGCGTCCGCCGCCGGCGGGCTCCCGGGCCGGCGGCTCGGCGCCCTCGCCGCCGCCGGGCTCACCGACCCGTTCGTCGCGACGCTGACGACCGGCGCCGGGACCGCGCCCGCCGCGCCGGCCGAGGCGTTCGCGTCGGTCGACGACCCCGACGTGCAGGTCACCTCGATCGGGCGGAACGGCGCCGACCTGGTCGTCCGGCTCCGCTCGCTCTCCGCCGCGCCCGTCGAGACGACGCTGACCGTCCCCGGGATGCGCCGCGCGATCGTCGACTCCGGGCTCGGCCGCGACGCCGCCGAGGCGCCCGTCCGCGACGGCGCCGCGACCGTCCGCCTGCCCGCCTGCGGGATCGCCGCCGTCACGGTGAAGGGGAACACCGAATGAAGATCACCGGCATCCGGGCCACCACCGTCGCGGTCCCGCTGGAGGCGCCGCTGCTGCACAGCAACGGCGCGCACTGGGGCCGCTTCGTCCGCACGATCGTCGAGGTCGAGGCGGACAACGGCCTCGTCGGGCTCGGCGAGATGGGCGGCGGCGGGCAGAGCGCCGAGGACGCGTTCCGCGCCCTCGCGCCCTACCTGGAGGGGCACGACCCGTTCGAGCTGGAGGCCCTCCGCTTCAAGATCGCGAACCCGACGGCGAGCCTCTACAACAACCGCACCCAGATGCTCGCCGCCATCGAGTTCGCCTGCCTCGACCTGGTCGGCAAGCACCTCGGCGTCCCCGTCCACGACCTGCTCGGCGGCCGGGTCCGCGACAGCGTCCCGTTCGCGTCCTACCTCTTCTACCGCTACCCGGGCGCGGACGGCCGGACGCCGGAGGTCCGCACCCCCGAGCAGCTCGTCGCGCACGCCCGCGACCTCAAGGAGCGGCACGGCTTCGCCGTCCACAAGCTGAAGGGCGGCGTCTTCCCGCCCGCCTACGAGCTGGAGTGCTACCGGGCGCTCGCCGAGGCGTTCCCCGGCGACCGGCTGCGCTACGACCCCAACGCGGTGCTGAGCCTCGACGAAGGGCTCCGGTTCGCGAAGGCCATCGAGCACATGAACAACGACTACCTCGAAGACCCCGTCTGGGGCCTGGAGGGGCTGCGGCTCGTCCGCGAGAAGACGCCGACGCCGCTGGCCACCAACACCGTCGTCGTGAACTTCGAGCAGCTCGCCACCAACGTGCTGCACCGCGCCGTGGACGTGGTGCTCCTCGACACCACGTTCTGGGGCGGCATCCGCGCGTGCGTCAAGGCGGCCGGGATCTGCGACACCTTCCAGCTCGGGGTGTCGGTCCACTCGTCGGGGGAGCTCGGCATCCAGCTCGCCACCATGCTCCACCTCGGCGCCGTCCTGCCGAACCTCACCTACGCCGCCGACGCGCACTACCACCACCTCGCCGGCGACGTCATCGAGGGCGGCCCGTTCCGGTACGCGGACGGGCGGATCGCGGTGCCGTCCGGGCCCGGCCTCGGCGTCACGCTCGACCGCGACAGGGTCGCCGAGTACGCCGAGCTCTACCGCGAGCTCGGCGGCTACCCCTACGACCGCGACCCGGGCCGCCCCGGCTGGTACCCGCTCGTCCCGAACCAGCGGTGGGCGGACCCGGACAAGCCGCTGGTCGCCCTCTAGACCCGGACAGGCCGCTGGTCGGCCTCTAGATCCGGAGGCGCCGCCGGAGACCCGGAGGCGCCGCCGGACGCGCTCTGGCCGGGGACGGCGCACGCGGCGGCCTGGCATAGCCTTTCCGGCATGATCCGCCCAGCCGTCCCCGACGACGTCCCCGCGATCCTCCGGCTCATCCGCGAGCTGGCGGAGTACGAGCGCGCCCTGCACGAGGTGAAGGCCACCGAGGAGCAGCTGCACGCGAGGCTCTTCGGCGACGACCCGCGCGTCCACGTGCTCATCGCCGAGCACGGGGGCCGGGTCGCGGGGTTCGCCGTGTGGTTCCTCACATTCTCGACGTGGAACGGCACGCACGGCATCCATCTGGAGGACCTGTTCGTCGATCCGGCCGTCCGGGGCCACGGCCACGGCAAGGCGCTGCTCACCGAGCTCGCCCGCATCGCCGACGAGCGGGGCTACGAGCGCGTCGAGTGGGACGTCCTCGACTGGAACGAGCCCGCCATCGGCTTCTACCGGTCGCTCGGCGCGCGCCCCCAGGACGAGTGGACCACCTACCGCCTCACCGGCGACTCCCTCACCAAGCTCGCCCGCTCCTGACACAACGACCGAGGCCCGGCCCCCGCGGGGGCCGGGCCTCGGTGTTCAGGCTGGTCAGCCCTGCTTGGTCTCCCAGAAGATCTTGTCGATCTCGGCGATCTTGCCGAGCAGGTCGTCGGCGACCTTCGGGTCCATGCTGCCCTTGGTGCCGGAGGCGCCGGCGAGCTTGGTCGCCTCGTTGAACAGCTGGTGCAGCTGGGGGTACTTCTCGAAGTGCGGCGGCTTGAAGTAGTCGGTCCACAGCACCCACAGGTGGTGCTTGACCAGCTCGGAGCGCTGCTCCTTGATCAGGATCGCGCGGGCGCGGAACTCCGGGTCCTCGTTGGCCGCGTACTTCTCGCAGATCGCCTTGACCGACTCGGCCTCGATCCTGGCCTGCGCCGGGTCGTAGACGCCACACGGCAGGTCGCAGTGCGCGGAGACCGTGGTCTTCGGGCGCAGAAGCTTGAACACCTGCGATTCCCTTCCCTCGTTGCGGATCATGCTCAGGTCACCGACATTACCCTTGTGCCCCGGGGCCCGTCCGGCCAGGGCGCTCGGTATTTCGGCCTAGGACCCGGACCGCGGCGCGACCCGGAACCCCTTCCAGCGGTGAGATGTACCCGTGGCCGCGCGACTATGCGGCCCGGCGCGCGAAAGCGCCCGTGCACGAAGGCGAGGAGAGCGATGCGGATGCGCCACCCGGTGGCCTGGACGCTCGGCGGTGCGCTGCTGCTGGCGCTGGCCGGGACGCGCGGGCGGCTGCGGACGGTCGCGGTGGACGGCGACTCGATGCTGCCCGCGCTCGCGCCGGGGGACTGGCTGGTGGTGCTGGCGGGCGTCCGGCCCCGCCCCGGGGACGTCGTCGTCGCGAGGCACCCGGAGCGGGCGGACGTGCTGATCGTCAAGCGGGTGGCGCACCGGTCGGGGACCGGCTGGTGGCTGGAGAGCGACAACCAGCGCGCCCGCGGCCGCCGCGACAGCTGGGACTTCGGTGCCGTCCCGGACGGCCACGTCCTCGGCCGCGTCGTGGCCCGGTACTGGCCGTGGCGGCGCGCGTCCGTCCGTCCGGGGGCCGGTCGGGCCGTGGACGGGCGGTAGGAGGCGGCGCGGTCCGCGCTCCGCGGGTGGGGAGCGCGGACCGGCGCGAGGCGCGGCGGAGCGGGGCGGGTCAGATGCGGTTGACGCCCTCGGCGCGGGCCTGCGCGGCGACCGCGGCGGTGACGGCGGGCGCGACCCGGTCGTCGAAGGGGTTGGGGATGACGTAGTCGGCGGTGAGGTCGTCGCCGACGATGTCCGCCAGCGCGTTCGCGGCGGCCAGCTTCATGCCCTCGGTGATGGAGTGCGCGCGGACGTCGAGCGCGCCGCGGAAGATGCCGGGGAAGGCGAGCACGTTGTTGATCTGGTTGGGGAAGTCGCTGCGGCCGGTCGCGACGACCTTGGCGTGCCGGCGCGCGACCTCCGGGTGCACCTCGGGGGTGGGGTTGGACAGCGCGAACACGATCGCGCCGTCGGACATGGTGGCGACGCACGACTCGTGGACGGTGCTCCCGGACAGGCCGATGAACACGTCGGCGCCGCGCAGCGCCTCCTCGGTGGAGCCCTTCAGGTGCGACCGGTTGGTGATCGCGGCGATCCGCTGCTTGACGGGGTTGAGGCCGTCGCGGCCCTCGTGGATGAGGCCCTTGCTGTCGGACAGCGCGATGTCGCCGATGCCGGCCTCGATGAGGATCTGCGAGACGGCGATGCCGGACGCGCCGGCGCCGGCCACGACGGCGCGCAGCTCCGACAGCGGCTTGCCGACGAAGCGGGCGGCGTTCTTCAGCGCGGCGAGCGCGACGATCGCGGTGCCGTGCTGGTCGTCGTGGAAGACGGGGATGTCGAGGGCCTCGCGGAGCCGGTCCTCGATCTCGAAGCAGCGGGGGGCACTGATGTCCTCGAGGTTGATGCCGCCGAAGCTCGGCGCCAGCCGGATCACGGTGTCGACGATCTCGTCGACGCCGGTGCAGTTCAGCGCGATCGGCACGGAGTCGACGTCGGCGAACTCCTTGAACAGCAGCGACTTGCCCTCCATGACGGGCATGGACGCGGCTGGGCCGATGTCGCCGAGGCCGAGGACGGCGGTGCCGTCGGTCACGACGGCGACGACCTTGGACGTCCAGGTGTAGTCGTAGGCGAGCTCGGGGTTGTCGGCGATGGCGGTGCAGACCCGGGCGACGCCGGGCGTGTAGGCGAGGGACAGATCGTCCTTGTTGCGGACCGGGATGGTCGACCGCATCTCGAGCTTGCCGCCGCGGTGCAGCGGGAAGGCCGGATCGTCGTCCAGTGAGAGCGGTTCGGTGGGAATGGGCTCGGCAGCCACAGCGACCCCTGTCAGTGAAAGTTGGCTTTCGGGCGATGCCGCCGCGGTGGTGTGGTCTGGTGGCCGTCACCTGGTGGACATCTCGCGACGTACGGGGGTCACCCGTTGTCCGATTGTGCCACACGGGGTCCCGCCGATCCGGGGCGCGGGGCGGTGGCGACCGTCACTGATCGTCGCGGACGGTGCGCGGATCATGGCGTAGAGTGCTGGAGCCCGAGGTGGCGACGGGGGTGCCGGGCTGCCTCGTTGTCCGATTGTGTCGCACCCTTTATCCGCATCGGCCCTGGTGTGCGCCAAAATGTGCACTTGACCTCAGGATCCGTGCGGATCCGATGCGACCTCTGGAGGGGGACCTGTGATCACTGGTTCTCTGCGCCGCCACGCCGTCGCGGCGGGCGCGCTCGTGCTGACAGGCGCCCTCGCCCTGTCGGCCTGTGGCGACGACAACGGTTCCGGTGGCGGCGCCGCCGCGCCGACCAAGTCCGTCGGGGACATCTTCTCCGGCATCACCCAGGACGCCTCGCTGAACGCCAAGCTGGCCCCGGACGTCAAGTCCGCGGGCAAGATCACCGTCGGGACCGACCCGTCGTACGCGCCCAACGAGTTCTACGACACCGACAACAAGACGCTGATCGGCATGGACCTCGACCTCGGGAAGGCGCTGGGCAAGAAGCTCGGCGTCGAGTTCGCCTTCCAGAAGGCCGGCTTCGACGCGATCATCCCGGGCATCAAGTCCGGCCAGTACCAGCTCGGCATGTCCTCCTTCACCGACAGCAAGGAGCGGGAGAAGACGGTCGACTTCGTCACCTACTTCACCGCCGGCTCCGCGCTGATGGTCAAGAAGGGCAACCCGCAGAACCTCAAGCCGGACGACCTGTCGCTGTGCGGCAAGAAGGTCGCGGTCGAGAAGGGCACCGTCCAGAACGACGAGGTGTCGTCCACGGTCGACGCGGCCAAGGGCCTCGGCACGCGGACGAAGAAGTGCAAGGACGCCGGCAAGCCCGGTCCGATCGGCCAGCCCTACCCGGACCAGAACGGCGCGAACCTGGCGCTGAGCAGCGGCCGCGCGGACGCGGTGCTGGCGGACTCGCCCGTCATCGACTACGCGGCCAAGCAGTCCGGCGGCCAGTTCGAGGTGTCCGGCGCGACCTACGACACCGCCCCGTACGGCATCGCGGTCGGCAAGCAGCTCGGCACCACCAAGGACGCGATCCTCGGCGCGCTGAAGGCGCTGCAGGCCGACGGCACGTACAACAAGATCCTCGACAAGTGGGGCATCACCAGCGGGGCCAACACCTCGCCGCAGATCAACGGCGCCACGAGCTGACCGGATGACTGTCACGGACGAGACGTCGCGCGAGGGCCGGCCCGAGGAGATCCGGGCCGTCCCCGTGCGCCACTGGGGACGCTGGGTCGCCGCGGTGATCATCGCGTACATCGCGGTGTGGGCGATCTACAGCGTCGTCAACAACCCCAACTTCGGCTGGGACGTCATCGGCCAGAACTTCACCATCACCGCGGTGATGACCGGCATCGGCAAGACGCTGGAGCTGACCGCCATCGCGATGGTGATGGGCGTGGTCGGCGGCGTGCTGCTGGCGATCATGCGGCTGTCCCCGAACCCGCTGATCTCCGGGTCCGCCTGGCTGTACATCTGGGCGTTCCGCGGCACCCCCGTGCTGGTGCAGATCCTGCTGTGGGCGTTCATCAAGGCCCTCGTGCCGCAGCTGTCCATCGGCATCCCGTTCGGCCCGACGTTCGCGCACTTCGACGCGAACTCGCTGATCACCCCGTTCGTCGCGGGCTGCCTCGGGCTGGGGCTGAACGAGGCGGCGTACATGTCGGAGATCGTGCGGGCCGGCATCCTGTCGGTCGACCAGGGCCAGGCGGAGGCGGCGAGCGCGCTCGGCATGAGCCGCGCCAAGACGATGCGGCGGATCGTGCTGCCGCAGGCGATGCGGGTGATCATCCCGCCGACCGGCAACGAGACGATCTCGATGCTGAAGACGTCCTCGCTGGTGTCGGTGATCGCGGTGCCCGAGCTGCTGTACTCGGTGCAGATCATCTACGGCCGGACGTACCAGACGATCCCGCTGCTGCTCCTGGCCAGCATCTGGTACCTGATCATGACGTCGATCCTCACGGTCGGGCAGTTCTACCTGGAGCGCTACTTCGGGCGCGGCACCGCGCAGCGGCAGACCATGCTGGAGCGGATGTGGGCGGGGCTGCGCAACTCCCGGCGCGCCTACCGGGAAACGGTGGAGGGGAGGGAACGATGAGCGGACCCAGCCTGGACAAGTCCGGCGCGGAGCCCGCGGACGACGTGCCCCCGGGCGCCGTGCCCGCCGCCTCGTCCGGCGGGCCGATGGTGCGGTCCGAGGGCGTCTGCAAGTCCTTCGGCCGGCTGGACGTGCTCAAGGGCATCGACCTGGAGGTCATGCCGGGCGAGGTGATGTGCGTCATCGGCCCGTCCGGGTCCGGCAAGTCGACGTTCCTGCGCTGCATCAACCACCTGGAGAAGATCAATGCCGGGCGGCTGTGGGTGAACGGGCACCTGGTCGGCTACCGGGAGCGCGGCGGCAAGCTGCACGAGCTCCGCGAGAGCGAGGTCGCCGCGCAGCGCCGCGACATCGGCATGGTGTTCCAGCGCTTCAACCTGTTCCCGCACATGACGGCGCTGGAGAACGTCATGGAGGCGCCGGTCCAGGTCCGGCGGATCCCCCGGGCGAAGGCGCGGGAGGCGGCCGTCGCGCTGCTGGAGCGGGTCGGGCTCGCCGACAAGGCGCGCAGCTACCCCTCGCAGCTGTCCGGCGGGCAGCAGCAGCGCGTCGCGATCGCGCGGGCGCTGGCGATGGAACCGGCGCTGATGCTGTTCGACGAGCCGACCTCGGCGCTCGACCCGGAGCTGGTCGGCGAGGTGCTGGAGGTCATGAAGCAGCTCGCGCTGGACGGCATGACGATGATCGTCGTCACCCACGAGATGGGCTTCGCCCGCGAGGTCGGCGACTCGCTCGTCTTCATGGACGGCGGCGTCGTCGTGGAGAAGGGCACGCCCCGCGAGGTGCTCGCGAACCCGCAGCACCAGCGCACGCGGGACTTCCTGTCCAAGGTGCTCTGACTCCGCGCCCGGGGCGGTGGCCCCGGCGCTCCGGGGCCCGCCCCGGAGTTCGTGGAACGCGTTCCGGACGGCCCGTCCCCGCGGTGGGGGCGGGTCGTCCGGCGTCCCGGCCGGGCGGTTAGTGTGCGTTCATGTTCGCTGTCACGGCCACACAGATCGACGCAGACAATCCGCTGAACGGGCTGACGCTGGGCGAGCGGCCCGATCCCGAGGTGCCGGACGGCTGGACGACCGTCACGGTGAAGGCCACCGCGCTCAACCACCACGACCTGTGGTCGCTGCGCGGCGTCGGGCTCCCCGCGGACCGGCTCCCGATGATCCTCGGCTGCGACGCCGCCGGCGTCGACGAGGACGGCAACGAGGTCATCGTGCACTCGGTGATCGGCGACCCGGAGCGCGGCGGCGGCGACGAGACCCTCGACCCGAAGCGGTCGCTGCTGTCGGAGCTGCACCAGGGGACGCTCGCCGAGAAGGTCGCGGTGCCGCGCCGCAACCTCGTCCGCAAGCCGGCGGAGCTGTCGTTCGAGGAGGCCGCGTGCCTGCCGACGGCGTGGCTGACCGCCTACCGGATGCTGTTCGACAAGGCGGGGCTGCAGCCCGGCGCGACGGTGCTGGTGCAGGGCGCGGGCGGCGGCGTCGCGACCGCCGCGATCGCGCTGGCGTCGGCGGCCGGGTTCCGGGTGTTCGCGACGAGCCGCAGCGAGGCCAAGCGCAAGCGCGCCCTGGAGCTCGGCGCGGACGTCGCCGTGGAGTCCGGCGCGCGGCTGCCGGAGCGGGTCGACGCGGTCATCGAGACCGTCGGCCAGGCGACGTGGTCGCACTCGCTGAAGTCGCTGCGGCCGGGCGGCCGGATCGTGGTGTCCGGAGCCACCAGCGGCCAGGTGCCCCCGGCGGAGCTGAACCGGGTCTTCTTCCTGCAGCTCCAGGTCGTCGGCTCCACGATGGGCACCCGGGAGCAGCTCGAACGGCTCGCGCGGTTCCTGGTGAAGACCGGCACCCGCCCGCTGATCGACCGGACGCTGCCGCTGTCGCGGGCGCGGGACGGCTTCGCCGCGATGGAGGAGGGCGACCTCTTCGGCAAGATCGTCTTCACTCCGTGACGGCCGCGCCGCGGCGGGCCGTCGTCACGCGGCGTCCCTGACGGCGGCCCGCCGCGCCTCGGCGGCGGAGGGGACGGTCAGTCGCGGTCCCGGTCTCGGTCTCGGTCTCGGTCTCGGTCTCGGTCGAGGATCTCGGTGCGCAGGCGATCGCGGGTCTCGTCCAGGAGGGTCTGGACGGCGGCCAGGTCGTCGTCGCTGAGGCGGGACCGCTTCGCGGCCTTCCGGACGTCCTCGACGAACCGGCGCAGCAGGCGCTCCAGCTTCAGGCGGGCGATGTCCTCGCGGCTGCCGGTCGCCGTCTTCCAGGCGTCCTCCCAGTTCTGCCGCCACTCCTCCTTCCACGCCTGCTTCTGCTCGCGCCAGAAGTCCTTCTGCCGCCGCCACTCGTCCTTCTGCCGGTCGGTGGTCTCCTTCCACGCCTCCTTGGACGTGGTCTTCCCCTGGTCGCGCATCGTCCGCGCGGCCTGCGTCAGCTCCTCGCGCAGCGACCGGACGGTCTGCCGGACGTCCTGCTGCACACCGCGCGCGAACTCCTGCGCCGACGCGGTGATCTCCTCCTCCAGCTCGGCCAGCTCGTCCATCCGGCGCTCCAGCTCCTCGCGGCCCTTGTCGGTCAGCGAGTACACCTTCTTGCCCTTGACGACCTCGTGGGTGACCAGGCCCTCGGCCTCCAGCCGGGCCAGCCGCGGATAGATCGTCCCGGGGGAGGGCGAGTACACCCCGAGGAACCGGTCCTGCAGGATCCGGATCACCTCGTAGCCGTGCCGCGGGCTCTCCTCCAGCAGCTTCAGCAGGTACAGGCGGAGCCGGCCGTGGCCGAAAACGGGGCTCACTCACTTCTCCATTCGCGGGGTGCTGATCTCCGGGGCCGCGTCGTCGCGGCCGAGGAGGGTGATCGAGCCGGACACCGAGTTGACCGACAGCCGGCCCGACCCGTCGCCGATCTTGCCGGAGACGGTGGTGGCGACGGCCCGGTCGGTGCGGCCGAGTTCGGGGAAGGACGTCTCGATCCGGCCGGCCGCCGCGTTCAGCGTCACCCGCGCCCCGGCGGACTCGGGGATCCGCAGCGCGACCTCGCCGGAGACCGTGTTGACCTCCACCCGCCCGTCGCCGACCAGGTCGACGTCGGCGGCGATGCGGCCGCTGACGGTGCGGGCGGTGAGCTGCTCGACCGCGCCGCCGGCCAGCGCCAGGTCGCCGGAGACGGAGGTGAACGACACCGTGCCGTCCAGGCCCTGCGCCTCGATGTCGCCGGACACCGTGTTGGCGTCGACCGCGCCGGTCACCCCGTCCAGCGTGATGCCGCCGGACGCGCACTTGATGGACGTGCGGGCGGTCAGCCCCGTGATCACCGCGTCGGCGGACACCAGGTTGACGGTGACGGGGCAGTCGTGCGGGACGGTCACCGTGATCGCGGCGCGGGCGTTGCGGGTGCGCAGCCAGCTGAGCACGCCCTCCAGGAGCCGGTCGTGCGCGATGGTCAGCATCCCGGCCTCGTGCGCGATCACCAGCGGCGGCCCCTCGACCTCGCTGATCATGACGGACGGACGCTCGTCGGAGGCGAGCACGGAGACGGTGCCGGCGATCAGCGTCGTGCGCAGCGTGACCACGCCGTCGAAGTCGAGCGTGGTCGGTTCGTCGATCGTCCAGCGCGGCATCGCCTCATGCCCTTCGTCCGAGGGTTTCCTTCGAGTAACACGATATGTCGCGTCACTCAAAAGTCAAGATGTATCGCGAACCCCGGCGCTCCGCCCCCGCCGCACCCCGGCGCGCGTCAGCGCGGCGTCAGTCCTCGTCCTCGTCGTCGAGGCGGGCCAGCCAGGTGGCGAGGCGGTCCACCGGCGTCTCGAACTCGGGGTTCAGGTCGACGAACTCGCGGAGCCGCTCGGCCAGCCACGTCAGGCTGACCTCCTCCGCGCCGCGGCGCTCGGCGAGCTCCTCGATGCCCCGATCGGTGAAGTACATGTGATGGGTTCCCTCTAACGCAGTCGCGGCGCCGGCCCCCCCCCCGGGGGGGGGGCGGGGGGGGGCCCACGCGGGCCCGCCACGCCCCCCAGCGGGCCCAC